>JANNKG010000257.1:0-8354 GCA_031396185.1 Burkholderiales bacterium
CTCCTGCGAGCTTTCGCCCAGGCGCTTGATGCGCTTGGAGGTCTCCTGGATCTGCTCGCGGATGTCGTTCATGCCGGAGATCGAGTTCTGCACCGCGAGGCGCCCCTTGTCGGAGGCGGTGAGCGAACGCTGCGCCACGCGCGCGCCCTCTTCCGCGGTCGAGGACACTTCCGAAATCGAGCGCGATACCTGCAGCACCTGCGCAGTGGTCTCCTCGATCTCCCTCGATTGGCGCTCGGCGGCCCCGAGGAGCTCGGCCGAGATCGACTGCGCGTGGGCGGTCTTCTGGGTCACCTGGATGGCCGCGTTGTTGACTCCCGCGACCAGCGTGCGCAGCTCGTCGATCGTGTAGTTCATCGAGTCGGCGATGGCGCCGGTGATGTCCTCGGTCACCTGGGCGCGCACCGTCAGGTCGCCGTCGGCGAGGTCGCCCATCTCGTTCAGCAGCCTGAGGATCGCCTCCTGGTTGCGCTTGTTCTCGCTTTCGGCGCGCACCGCGCCGCGCCGCGTATCCGCGAGGAACACCAGCGCCATCAGCAACATGACGATGACCAGCAGCGCGCCGAGTACGGCAGCAGCGACCAGGGGCGCGACCGTGCGCTCCGACTGGATCGCTTCCTGGAGCCGGCCCACCGTGGACTGCAGCTGCTCGCTTCCCGAAATCAGCTTGGCCCCCGCCTGGCGCGCGGTTACCAGCTTCTGGAGCTCGCGCAGGATGGGACCCACGTTCTTCTCGAAATCGGCGAACTGCTTCTTCAGCTCGGCGAGCTTGGCGCGGGTCTCCCCGTCGCGCAGCTGCGCGATGCCGAGCGCATCACCGCCCGTTTCGAGCGCGCGGATGATCTCCCGCATGTCGTTGGTGTCCTTGCCGATGAGAAACGGCACCTCCGGATCGATCACTTCCGAGCCGAGGATCTCCGCCGAGCCCCGGCCGAGGCGCTCGGCGAGGACCGTGAGCCGGTTCGCGCGCAGCACCTGCGCGGGCGCCGAGCCCGACTGCGACATGAGGCTGGTGAGCTCCGTGGCGAGGGTCGCCATTTCCTCCGAGCCCACGCGGATCTGGGTGATGTTTTGCGCGAGCGCCACCAGGTCCTTCTGGGCCGACAGGATCGCGGTCGCCGCCGCCGCGCTCTCGGGCCAGCGCTTCTGCAGCTCCTCGAGGCGGCTGGTCAGCTCTTCATTGGTCGCAGCGCCGGGCACGCTTACGCCGAACGCGAAGCCGCCCTCCTGCAGGATCCGGAGGTAGTTCGCAAACTCGTCTCGGCTATCCTGCACCTGCGGGAACGCAGCCTGCTGGCCGCGTGCGGCGACGCCGGCGGCCTTCGCCAAACGCTGCGTGTGGAATTGCATCTGGGAGGTAATCGTCACGTAGGTCGCGTTGCGCGTGCGCTGAGAGGTGTCCTCGAACACCAGGATGGCAATGAAGGCGAGCAGCGGGCCGGCGGCGATGCCGAGCACCTGCATCTGCGTGGTGACCGGCTTGGAGCCGATGAGGGGGAGGCTGAAGCCGGCGAGCGGCGCGCTGTCGGCGCCCCGCGCGGCCTTGGGAGCCGCCCTCGCCGATGGCCCTGACGCGCTCGCGGCGGCGCCTTTTTGGGCCGGCAGGTTGGTCATCGTCGAGGCTTGTCCCGAGGCCGGCCGCGCCGCGGGCTTGTCCTTCGGGGACGAGAACCGCTTGAAAAAATCCCCGAAAGAGGACTTGGGTTTCACCGCGTGTGCTTTCGCCATTAACCTCTCCTAGGCACCAACTTCGAGGAATCGCTGCTCGCGCACGAGCGCGGGCAGGTCGAGCTCCAGCCACTGCTTTCCACCTGAATCGGCAAACGCGTTTCCGACCCAAGCTGGCGCCGCGGCGGGCTTCGCGGCTGCGCTGAACTGTTCCGGGTTGCGCAGCCCCAGCATGCGCGACACCAGCAACCCCGCGCCGCCCACCAGCCGCTCCGAGACCAGGATTACCCGGCGCTCCATTCCCGCGGGGATCGGATCGCCGCCCTGGAAAGCGGAAAAATCGACCATGCTGTAGAGGTTGCCGCGCACGTTGGCGACTCCCCGGAACCACGCGTGCGTAAGCGGCACGCTGACCAAGGGCGGAACCGGGATCACTTCGCTCACCTGGTGGAGCGCCACGAACCAGTTGTCGGGACCGACCTGGAATCCGAGCTTCGAGGCGAGAGCGGCGTGCGTGCTGGCCGTTCGCAGGCGCTCTGCGACGGCGAGCTGGAATTCGCGAAGGCCGGTGCGTCGCGCCATGGCTTCAGCCGAGCGCCTTGATCTTCTCGATGAGCTCGGATTCCTGCAGGGGCTTGGTCACGTAATCCTTCGCTCCCTGGCGCAGCCCCCAGATCTTGTCGGTCTCCTGGTCCTTGGTGGTGCAGATGATCACCGGGATGTGCTTGGTCTTCTCCTCGCGTGTGATCGCACGCGTGGCCTGGAAGCCGTTGAGCCCCGGCATCACCACATCCATCAGGATGAGGTCCGGAAGGTCGGTCTTGGAGCGCTCGATCGCCGCCTCGCCGCTGTCGACCAGAAGCACCTCGTAGCCGCGCTTCTTCAGCATGCCTTCCATGAAGGCTCTCTCGGTGGGCGAATCGTCCACCACCATGATTTTCTTGATGGCCATAGGGGTTACTCCGTCTTCTTCGTGGTGTGTTTGTTGGCCGTCAGGCAGGGCTGCGCTGGGCTAGGTGGGTGTCCACCGCCCGCAGCAGGCTTTCCTTGGTGAAAGGCTTGGTGAGGTACTCGTCGGAGCCGACCATGCGCCCGCGGGCGCGGTCGAAGAGGCTGTCCTTCGACGAAAGCATGATCACCGGGGTCGCGCGGTGCTTTCCGCTTTTCTTGATGAGCGCGCAGGTCTGGTAGCCATCCAGGCGCGGCATCATGATGTCGACGAAGATCAGGTCGGGCTGGTGATCGGCGATCTTGGCAAGCGCGTCGAAACCGTTATCGGCGAGGATCACCTGGCAGCCGGCTTGCATGAGGAAGATCTCCGCGCTGCGCCGGATGGTGTTGCTGTCATCGATAACCATCACGCGCACGCCGGTGAGGCTCTTGGAGTCAGCCACTCGATCCTCGTTGTGTGCGGCGTCCGTCCCAGGTCGACCCGCCGGAAGAAGCAGACCGGCACCCGGGCTTCCGATCAGCTCCCTGAAGCCGTCGGCGCCGCGTTCTAATTCCTGCTCAGGTTATTCCTTTTGTCGAACCAAAACAACCGTTAACCAACCCAATCTAATCCTATTTCCCAAGAAAATTGGATGCCGATTTGGAGTGGCGCCGCCTACAACTCCACCATCTCGAAATCTTCCTTTCGCGCACCGCATTCGGGGCAGCACCACCCGGCCGGTATGTCCCGCCAGCGAGTGCCGGCGGGGATGCCGTCCTCCGGCCAGCCCTCGGCTTCAGCGTAGATGTAGCCGCAGGCGAGGCACCTCCATGTCGTATAGGGCAAGGGTGCGGGCGCGCTCGAGTGCATAGGCGAAAGCAAGGTGCGGTTGTTAGAATGTTCGGGACGGGCGCGCGCTTCCCTGAAACGATGGTACTGCCCCGGTTGGCGCGCGCAACCGATGCCGGATTTCAAGTGTAATCCCCGATTGCCTCGCGTTTTCTCCCGATGAACGACCTCGTGCCCTCCCTTCCCGCCGTCCTGACCTTCGCCGCCACCGATCCCACCAGCGGTGCCGGCCTGCAGGCCGACATCCTCGCGCTTGCGAGCATGGGCTGCTATCCCTTGTCGGTAGTGACCGCGCTCACCGTGCAGGACACCGCGGGCGTCGAATCCTTCCTGGCCATCGATCCGGACTGGGTCGCCGACCAGGCGCGCTGCATCCTGGAAGACATGCCGATCGCGGCTTTCAAGATGGGCATGCTCGGCTCCACTGAAATCGTCACCGTCGTGGCAGAGGTCGTTTCCGACTACCCCGACATACCCCTGGTGCTCGACCCGGTGCTCGCTTCCGGGCGCGGCGACGACTTCGCCAGCGAAGACATGATCCGCGCGATTCGCGAGCTGCTGGTGCCGCAAAGCACCGTCGTCACGCCCAACATCTCCGAGCTGCGGCGCCTCGCCGACGAGGACGACAACGATGATGCGAACCTGGCCGAATGCGCGCAGCGCCTGCTCGACACCGGCTGCGAATACGTCCTCGTGACGGGAACGCACGCATCCACCGCCGACGTTATCAACACGCTCTATCACCGCGGCGGAATCCTGCGCGCCGATACCTGGCAAAGGCTGCCTGGCAGCTACCACGGTTCGGGCTGCACGCTCGCCGCGGCGCTCGCCGCCAACCTTGCCCGCGGTCTCGACATCGGCGATGCCGTCTACGAGGCTCAGGATTACACCTGGCAAGCGCTCGCGCATGCCTTTCGCCCGGGGATGGGCCAGTACCTACCCGACCGACTCTTCTGGGCGCGCGAGGTCGATGGCGGCGACGATGCAAAGTAAGCCCGCGCATCTCCTGCGGGGGCTCTACGCGGTAACTCCGGAAATCGCCGATACCAACGTGCTCGCGGAGCGTGCGCTGCAGGCCCTCGCCGGCGGCGCGGCGCTGCTCCAATACCGCGCCAAGGCGGCGGCGCCCGGGCTCGCGTTGGAACAGGCGCGACGTCTCGCGGCATTGTGCCGCGCGCATCGCGTGCCCTTCGTGGTGAACGACTCGGTCGAGCTTGCGATTGCCGCCTGCGCCGACGGAGTACACCTCGGGCGCGGTGATGCGAGCGTGGCCGCGGCGCGGCGCGCCTTGCCACGCGGTCTGCTGGGTGTCTCGTGTTATGCCGAACCGGCACTGGCGCGTGCCGCGGCGCTCGCCGGGGCCGACTATGTCGCGATCGGCAGCGTATTCGCCTCCAGCACGAAGCCCGCAGCGGTGCGCGCTCCCCTGGCGCTCATCGCCGCGGTGCATGAGGAATCGGGACTGCCGGTGGTGGCTATCGGGGGGATCACCCCGGCCAACGCTGCGCGGGTGATCGCGGCCGGCGCCGACATGGTGGCGGTGATCAGTGCGGTGTTCGACGCATCGGACGTGACCGGCGCCGCGCGCGCATTCGCGCACCTTTTCAACGACCCCACCCCTGGATCCCGCGATGCACGAACGCAGCCGCCACCTCTTTGAACGCTCCCTCGCGCTGATACCGGGTGGAGTGAATTCCCCGGTGCGCGCATTCCGCGCCGTGGGCGGAACGCCCATCTTCTTTCGCGAGGGACTCGGCAGCCGCCTCACCGACGAGGACGGGCGGCAGTACATCGACTATGTCGGCTCCTGGGGCCCGCTGATCCTGGGCCACGCCGATGCGGGCGTGCTCGCCGCCGTAGGCGCGGCAGCGGCGCGCGGATTATCTTTTGGCGCACCCACGGCGCTCGAGCTGGAGATGGCTGAGCTGCTTACATCCAGCCTGCCGTCGATCGAGCAGGTGCGACTGGTGAGCTCCGGGACCGAGGCCGTGATGAGTGCGCTGCGGCTCGCGCGTGGCTTCACCGGCCGCCGCGCCATCGTGAAATTCGAGGGCTGCTACCACGGCCATAGCGATTTCCTCCTGGTGAAGGCGGGATCGGGCGCCCTCACCTTCGGCAATCCCACCTCGGCCGGCGTGCCGGCGGAGTTCACCGCGCACACCCTGGTACTCGACTACAACGATCCGCAGCAGGCAGCCGATGCATTCGCCCTCCACGGCGACGACATCGCCGCGGTGGTGCTCGAGCCGATCGCCGGCAACATGAATTTCGTGCGGCCCACCGACGAGTTTGTGAAGGCGTTGCGCGACCTGTGCACGCGCCATGGGGCGTTGCTGGTTTTCGACGAGGTGATGACTGGTTTCCGGGTGGGCCCGCAGGGCGCGCAGGGCCTCCTCGGCATCCGCCCCGACCTAACGACCCTCGGCAAGGTAATCGGTGGCGGGCTGCCGGTAGGCGCCTTTGGCGGGCGGCGCGACGTGATGGCGAAGCTCGCACCGCTGGGGCCGGTGTACCAGGCGGGCACGCTCAGCGGCAACCCGGTGGCGGTGAGCGCGGGTCTGGCAACGCTGCGGCGCGTGCTGGAGCCGGGATTCTTCGAGCGCCTGTCGCGCGTAACTTCCACCCTGATCGAGGGCCTCGAGCGCGAGGCGCGTGCGGCGGGCGTGGCGTTCAGTGCCGCGTCCGCAGGCGGGATGTTCGGGTTTTTCTTCCGCGACCACGTGCCGCGCAGTTTTGCCGAAGTCATGCAGTCGGACCGCGAGTCCTTCAATCGCTTCTTCCACGCAATGCTCGAGCGCGGCGTATACCTCGCGCCCTCGGCCTACGAGGCGGGCTTTGTTTCCGCGGCCCACACCCCCGCCGATGTGGAGGCGACGCTTGCCGCCGCACGTGCGGCCTTCGCGATTTGCGGGCCGCGTTGAGCGCTCACGCGCAGCACGGTGTTCAGCGCATTCCGGCGGTGTAGTCCGCGAGCGCTTGCATGTCGCGCTCGCTCAGGCGCGATGCGACCTGGCCCATGACCGCGTGCGGCCGCTCGCCCGACGCGTACGCCTTGAGCCAGCCGAAGCTCAGCTCGGGATGCTGCCCGGCAAGCCGGGGATACTGCGAGGGAATACCGTGGCCGGAAGCGCCGTGGCAGCCCGCGCAAGCTGGCACGCCCAAAGCCTTGATGCCGGAGCGCCAGATCTGCCGGCCACGATCGGCGGCGCCTTTGTCGCGCGCGAATCGCGACGCTGTCTTCTGCGTTTCGTAATACGCCCCAACGCTCAGCATGTCCTCGGGCGAGAGTCCCGCCGCCATGCCCTGCATGATCGGATTCGGCCGGGCACCGGACTTGAAGTTCGCCAGCTGAACTGCGATGTATCCGCCGTGTTGGCCGGCGAGGATCGGATTGGCAGCCGCGGGGCTGTTACCGTCCGGGCCGTGGCACGCGGCGCATACGGTGGTAGCCAGCTGCTTGCCGCGCTCGAGATCCGCCTTGGGGGCGTTTGCCGGCGGCGCGCCCGCTGCGACGCTTGCGTAAACTAGCGCCATGAGCCCGGCAAAACTCGTAAAAACGCGCATTCGGAAACCTCGCGAGAAGGACGAAGAGGGAAGGGCGAAACCCGCGAATTTTACCCGATTCCCCTTCGCGAAGGCGGCCTACACCCTCTCGGTGCACGACCCGGAGAAGCTGCCGCGCGGGGGCGCTCCCGAGATCGCATTCGCCGGACGCTCGAACGCCGGCAAGTCCAGCGCCATCAATACGCTTGCGGGCCGCAAACGCCTCGCCTTCGTGAGCAAGACCCCGGGCCGCACCCAGCTCATCAACTTCTTCTCCCTCGACGGCAAGGCGATCCTCGTGGACCTTCCCGGGTACGGCTATGCCGGCGTTCCTGGCGAGGTGCGCGAGCATTGGAGGCATCTTGTCGGCACGTACATCGCGGAGCGCGATTCGCTCGCCATGGTGGTGGTGGTCATGGATGCACGCCACCCGCTCACCGAATTGGATCGCACGCTGCTCGATTGGCTCAAGACGGCCGGGCGCGCGGCACACGTCCTGCTCACCAAGTCGGACAAACTTTCCAAGCAGGCGGCGCAGTCGACCCTGGCAACGGTGCGTCGCGACCTGGCGACGACTTTTCCGAATGCCACCGCGCAGCTGTTTTCAAGCCTTAAGCGCGAGGGCATCGAAGAGGCGGCTAGCCGGCTTTCGCATCTGGCGCGCGGAAAAAACAAAGCCCCGGCTAAAGGGGAGTAAAGCCGGGGCAAAAAAAGCCTTAATTGGGATTAAGGCACCCGCTCAGGGAGGAGAAGCGGGGAAGGGACTTAACCCTTCATCCGATATGAGTGTGCCTCCATGCTAAAGTTCCCAGCCTTTTCGATGCGCAACGGTCTCCAAGATGCTTGGTAAATTTCCCGATCGGCGCATGCGCCGCGCTCGCCGCGACGATTTCTCGAGGCGCCTGGTGCGCGAGTCGCGGCTAGCATCGGACGATCTGATCCTTCCGGTGTTCGTGCTCGACGGGTCCGCTCGTGAGGAGCCCGTTGCTTCGATGCCCGGAGTCTCCCGCCGCAGCGTGGATCGTCTGCTGCCGCTCGCTGAGCAAGCGCTCACCCTCGGCATCCCCGCGATCGCGATCTTCCCGGTGATCGAGGGCAACCTCAAGACCGCCGGCGCCGAGGAATCGTTCAACCCCCGGGGCCTCGTGCCGCGCTGCGTCCACGAACTGAAGGCGCGGTTTCCGGAGCTCGGCGTCATCACCGACATTGCGCTGGACCCTTACACCAGCCACGGGCAGGACGGGCTGGTCGACGCGAGCGGATACGTGGTCAACGACTTGACGCTCGCGGTACTCGTCAAGCAGGCGCTCGCGCACGCCGAAGCGGGCGCGGATATCGTGGCGCCTTCCGACATGATGGATGG
>JANNKG010000273.1:0-14886 GCA_031396185.1 Burkholderiales bacterium
CCCCGTCCAACGGGACGCTCGGCAGCCCGAGCTTGAGGAACATCGGCGTGGTGGATCCTGATGCGCCGGTATCGTTCGGCTTTGCTTCGCCGGCTGCGCCCGCTTCGGTCGGCGGCATTGCGGTTCCGATCGTCGTAACACGCACCGGCGGCCGCAACAATCTCTGGACGGTTCCGGTGACGATCAGCGGCGCGCTCACGGCCGGTGGTTTGATGATTCCCGGCGCGGGCAGCGTGTCGACTGCGGTGCTCAGCTTTCCTGCGAATAGCTCTCAAGCGACCATCACGTTTACGCCGCCAACGGCCACGCCGGGCTCGCCCGCGCTGCCAGCCAGCGTCCAATTCGTGCTTGGCACACCGGCCTCGACAACCGCGCCGGCGGGCCAGACCGGTTCGATAACTGCTGGCGCGGGGACGCACACCCTCACCCTCAATGGCCCGGCGGTGGGATGCCCGGTGCCGGAAACCGTCGCGAACTCGATGATGAACGCGTACGCCAATGGCGTGACGCTGAGAATGCCCTCCAATATGATCTCGACGTATGTCCTGCCGCCACCGGCCCTCGGTAAATCGACCGGGCAGTTCTACCTGGCTTCAGGGACGAGTAGCTTCCCCGTTGCGCCCTACTATTTCGAGATCCACATCAACAAGTGCAAGGGCCTGGTGCAGGAGACCGCGGGAGACACTTGCTACGTCAAGTTCTCAACCAAGACCGGGTATAAATCCAAGGTCTGGTTCACCAAGACTTTGAGCGGCAATGCCTCGTACGATACGGAGGCGGAGATCAGAGCCAGGGGTTATTGCTATGCCCCCGCGGCGGAAGGCCCGTGGTACGTGAACATTCGCTACGTTTACGCCGGTTGCGACATCTCCGGTAACTGCGGATGGAACTACCAGTGGCAAAACTGGACTTACTAACGCAGAACATTTCAATATTCACTTCACGCGCCCGGGCTCGCCCGGGCGCTTTTACTTTCCAGGATCGCTTATGTTTCCGACCAAGTCCCTACTCGCCGTTTTGATCACCGCCACTGTGGTTCCCGTCATCGCCCAAAGAGCCGAAGCGCCGGCGCCGCTCCCTCCGACGACCCCGTTGATCATCGACGGCAAAGTTCGCGTCGACGCCGCGGATTTCGAGGGCAACATCCTGCGAATTCCGCCGGACCGCCGCGCCAGCTTCCGCATGAGTTACGAACGCGTGTCCTCCATCGTGGACAATGTCTACGTGACCCGCTCCATGGCGCAGAAGGCGCGTGATGCCGGTCTCGACGCCGATCCCGCTACCCAAGCCCGGCTACGCCAGCTCGAGGACGCCTTCCTCGCAGACCTCTATACGCAGCAGCTCGAAAAGGAAGCGCTGGCCCCCGACCTCGAGTCGCGCGCCCGCGAGCTTTACGCCGTCGACCGGGAGAAATACCTGAACGATGAGGAGGCTCACGTGCAGCAAATCCTTGTGGGCATCTCGTGCCGGACCAACGCGCAGGCTCGCGAGGTCGCGCGACGCGCTTACGAGGAAGCCAAGGCGGGCAAGGAGGACTTCCTGGCTCTGGCGGCGAAATACGCCGACGCGGGAGAGAAGGCGCCCAAGGGCGGCGACATCGGCACGGGACCGGTGAAGCGCCTGGTGGTGCCCGTCAGGGAGGCGCTCGCAAAGCTCAAAAAGGGCGAGATCTCCGAGCCGGTCGAGTCACCCTTCGGCTTCCACGTCCTCAAGCTCATCGATCGCAAGCCCGCGCAGGCCAAGCCGTTCGATGCCGTCAAGCAGGAGATCATCGCAGCGGAGAAGGCGAAGTTGCAGCGCAAGCGAGTCGACGACGCAATCCTCAGCGTGCGCAACTCGACAACCGTCACCATCTATCGCGACAATGTCGAAAAGCTGGTGTCGCCGGGATTGAACGCCGACGAGCTGTCCCAGAAGGCCCGCGACGCGAACAAAGCCGCTCCCGCAAAGACCTCCCAGGACTCGACCCAGAAGTAACGCATGATCCGCGTATTCATCGGCTACGATTCGCGCGAAACGGTCGCCTATGGAGTGCTCGCGCACTCCATCAACGCGCGCGCCTCGCAGCCGGTGGCGATCGCGCCCGTCATGCTCACGCAGCTGGAGCACGTCTTTCGCCGCGAGAGGAACGCCCTCCAGTCCACCGAGTTTTCGTTCTCGCGCTTCCTCGTGCCGTGGATGTGCGACTACGAGGGATGGGCGATATTCATGGACTGCGACATGCTGGTGCTCGAGGACATCGCCAGGCTCTGGGAGCTGCGCGACGACCGCTACGCGGTGCAGGTCGTCAAGCACGAGCACGTGCCCAAGGAAGACACGAAGTTCCTCGGGACCGTCCAGACCAAGTACCAGAAGAAGAACTGGTCCTCGGTGATGATCATGAATTGCTCCCGATGCCGCGCCCTCACGCCCGAGTTCGTGAACCGAGCGACGGGCCTCGAGCTGCACCAGTTCAAATGGCTCGGCAACGACGAGCTCATCGGCGCGCTTCCGTCGGCCTGGAACCACCTCGTGGCATACGACCCGCCGCGCCGCGACCCGAACCTGGTGCATTTCACCATCGGCGGCCCCTGGTTCGAGGAGTATCGCGATACTGAGTACGCGCCGGAGTGGTTCGCGGAGAAGGCGCGCATGCTCGCCGCGTCCGCTCGCGACAAGGTCGCGGCCGCCTCCTAGCGGCGCGTGCCCATGGCCCACGTCGCGGTCCCCCACGCTGGTCCGGGTCGATGGATGTGGCTGCTGCTCTCCTTCACCCGCCGCGAGATCCTGAGCCGCTACGCCGGCAGCGTCACCGGCTTCGCGTGGAGCCTGCTGCACCCCCTCGCGCAGCTCGCCATCTTCGCCTACGTCTTCAGCCAGGTGTTCCGCGTGGCCGTCCCGCCGGGATACCCCGGCGCCACCTATGTGGCCTTCGTCGCGGTCGCGCTCTGGCCGTGGATCATGTTCTCCGAGGGCATGACGCGCGCGATGGGATCGGTCGGCGCCAACGCGGGCCTCATCAAGAAGGTAGCTTTCCCCCACCGCCTGCTGGTGTATGCCTCGGTGCTGGCGTGCTGCGCCGTGCACGCCGTGGGCTTTATCGCGGTACTGCTCGCGTTGAAGCTCTTCGGCGAGCCGATCCGGCTCTCGGGCCTGCCCATCGCGCTGCTGCTCATGGTCCCCTACATGCTGCTTGCGGTCGGATTCGGTGCCGTGCTGGCCGCATTGCAGACGCTGCTGCGCGACGTCGAGCACGTCGTTCAGGTGGTCGTCACGATTCTCTTCTACGCCTCCCCGATCCTCTACCCAGCGAGCCTCATCCCGGCCGCGCTCCAGGGATGGGTGTCGGTAAACCCGCTCGCGTGGTTCTCGCAACGCATGCGCGAAGTGCTGCTGCAGGGATCGGGCCTCGTCGCCGGCGATGCGGCCGTGGCCGCGGGATGCGTGCTGGTATTCCTGGCGGGCATCTGGATATTCAACCGCCTGTCGCCCAGCTTCGAGGACTTCCTGTGACGGGAGGGGCGCGCGCCCTGATCTCGCTCAAGGGCGTGGTCAAGGACTATCCCAAGATCTCCACGTCAGGCGACCGGTTGCGCACGTTGGCTGCGCTGCTCTTCCGCAGCCGCGAGACGCCGCATTTTCGCGCCCTCGAGGACGTCGACCTCGAGGTCGTGCGCGGCCAATCCGTCGGCATCGTCGGCGAAAACGGCGCGGGGAAATCGACCTTGCTGAAGATCGTGGCGGGTGTGGTCCGCCCCACGCGCGGGAGCGTCGAGGTGAACGGCCGCGTCGGCGCGCTCCTGGAGCTGGGAAGCGGGTTCCATCCGGAGTACACCGGCCGCGAGAACATCCACCTTGCGAGCGCATTGATGGGGCTCACGCGCCGCGAGACCCTCGACAAGATCGATTCGATCGTCGCGTTCGCCGACATCGGGGAGCATATCGACGAGCCGGTGAAGCACTATTCGTCGGGAATGGCGGTGCGATTGGGCTTTGCCGTGGCCACCGTTCTTTCGCCCGAGGTGCTGATCACCGACGAGGTGCTCGCCGTCGGCGACGAGTCCTTCCAGAAGAAGTGCGTCGCCTGGCTCGAGCGCTACCTCGCCGGGGGCGGCACGCTGCTGCTCTGCTCCCACAGCATGTTTCACATCCAGACGCTGTGCAGCCGAGCGCTCTGGATCCACCACGGCCGCGTGCGAATGAGCGGGACAAGCTTCGACGTGACGCGCGAATACCTCACCTACCACGAGGAAAAGACCGGGCGGGAGCAGGCCGAGGCGCGCTCCACCATGGGTGGGGCGCCGCGCATTGTCGAGGCCTGGACCGAACGCGAGGACCACACCCGCGCGACCACTTTCCGCCGCGGCGACGCATTGGTACTGCAGGGCGTCGCATTCGAGCCCGACGATCGCCCCCCGGTGGTGTTGTTCGGCGTCGTTCGGGTGGACGGCACCGCGGTCTACGGGTCCCATTCCAACGAGCGCGGCTATGTTCCCGCGCGGGTGGAGCGCAACCGGTTTGCGTTCACGGTTCGTTTCGACGCCCTGGCGCTGCTTCCCGGCAAATATCACCTGCGCGTGCACGCGCTCGATTCCGAAGGCCTGCGGCTGCACGACACCCTCGAGCTCGAGTTCGTGGTGACCGGCGAGACGCGCGATTACGGCGTCGTGGAGCTGCCCCACGAATGGCGGCATCCGTGACCCGGCAGCGCGTCGAGGAGGGGCGGCAGCTTCACCTGAAGGGCGACTTCGCCCGCGCCATCTCGGTGTACCAGCAAGTGCTCGATGGCGACCCCGGGCTTGCCGACGTATGGCACCTGAAGGGCATGGCCGAGCACCAGGCCGGCCAGCTCGACCAGGCGCTCGCCAGCGCCACGCGCGCCATCTCGGCAGGGGGTGCGAAGGCGACCTACCTGGTCCTCGAGGGCGGTGTCCTGCAGGATCGCGGCGATCTCGCGGCGGCCGAAGGAAGTTTTTCGCGTGCGGTGGCGGCGGCGCCGGACTGGGCGCCCGCGCTCCTCGAGCGGGGCTCGGTGCGCATGGATCGCGGTCGAGCCCTCGAGGCGATCGAGGATTTTCGCGCCGCGGTGACCGCCGACCCGAAGAACGTGCGCGCCTGGAACAACCTGGGCGTGGCCCTGCAGAGCCTGGACCGCATGGACGAAGCGGTGCGTGCCTTCAATCACACGCTCGGCATCAATCCGCGCTTCGCACTGGCCCACTTCAACCTGGCGCGGCTCTACAACCTGCGTTACGACCACAAGCTCGCACTCAAGCACGCGCAGGCCGCAGCGCGGCTCGACCCGAAGCATGCCGACGCCTGGTTGCTGGTCGGCGATATCCAGCGCCGCATGCGCAAGCCCGACGAGGCCCTGGCGGCCTACAAGTCGGCCGCGAGCGCCGTGCCGGACAACCTGGCGGCGCTCAACGCCATGGCAGACCTGCTCGCCGAGATGGGGCGCTTCGACGAGGCGCGCAGCGGCTATCGGCGAATCTGGCAGAAGAATCCCGAGAACCTCAAGGCGGCGCTCGGCGCCAACCTTTTGCTGCCCCAGGTCTACGCGTCCAGCGAACATCTAATAACGGCGCGCCGCGAGTATGCCGACGGCCTGGAGCGACTCCACGGGTCGGCGGCGGCGATCCGCTTCCAGCGCCCCGAAGCCGCGCTCCTGGATGCGCGCTGGACCAATTTCTACCTCGCATACCAGGGCCGGAACGACCGCGACCTGCAGCGCCGCTACGGCGAGCTGCATCGACGCCTGCTCGAGCCCGCCCTTCCCCAGTTCTTCGCCTCGCGACCCAAGCGCGCCGGCGGCGAACGGATCCGGGTGGGATTCCTCAGCCACTTCTTCTTCAATTGCACCGCGGGGCGCTATTTCTCGTCCTGGGTCACGCACCTCGATCCGGAACGCTTCGAGAAGTACGTGTACTACACCAATGAATGGGTCGCCGACGACACACGTACCATCGCTGCCGGCGCACACACCTTCAGGCACCTGCCGGGGCGCCCGACGCACGTGCTTGCCAAGCAGGTCATCGCAGACCAGCTCGACATCCTGGTCTACCCCGAGCTTGGCATGCACGCGGAGACCTTCACGCTTGCGGGCTTGCGCCTTGCGCCCGTGCAGGTTTCAGGGTGGGGCCATCCCAATACGCCCGGCTTGCCAGAGATCGACTGGTTCTTCTCGAGCTCGGCAATGGAGCCCGCGGGCTCCGAAGCCCATTACAGCGAGCGGCTGGGATTGCTTCCGGGACTGGGGACGCGCTACTCACTTCCCCGGGGCGAGGACCGGTCCACCCGCGCGGATTTCGCGATCCCTGAAGATCGCACCATCTACCTGGTCCCGCAGTCGCTCTTCAAGATCCACCCCGGCAACGACGAACTGCTCGCTCGCGTCCTGGCGGCCGACCCGCGCGGACTCGCGGTGTTGTTTGCATCGAACCATGATTCCGTGACCCAGGCCTTCGGGGCGCGGCTGGGTGCTGCATTCCGGCGCCACCACCTCGACGTGCACGACCGCACGCTGTTTCTCATGCCCAACGTCGCGCATCCCGCTTACCTGCGCCTGAACGAGCTCTGCGACGTGATGCTCGACACGCTGCATTGGTCGGGCGGCAATACCTCGCTCGATGCGCTCGCGAGCGGCCTGCCGGTCGTGACGCTGCCGGGAGAATTCATGCGCGGCCGCCAGAGCCAGGCGATGCTGAAAATCCTCGGCGTGCCGGAGCTGATCGCCGCCGACGCCGACCAGTACGTGGAGACCGCCCTCCGCCTGGGCCGCGACGCCGGAGAGCGCCGCGCGATTTCAGAACGCATCCTGGCCAATCGCGCGGAGTTGTTCGAGCGCGACGAGCCGATCCGCGCGCTCGGGGACCTCCTCGAGCGGGCCTACCGCGAGACTCCCGGAACCTAGGCGATCTTCCAGCCGTGGCGGGCGAAGAAGCGCCACGCCGAGCGCATGAACCACGCCACGTGCCGCGGCCCCTTGCGTGCCGCGTCGCCGCCGTGGTGCACGATGCGCGCCCGCGGAACGTAGGCCACCTGCGATTCACGCCCAAGGCGCAGGCTCAGGTCGTAATCCTCGAAGTACATGAAGAAGCGCGGATCGAATCCGCCGAGCCGGGCCAGCAGGGGTGTGCGCACGAGCATGAAGCAACCGCTCGCGAGCGGGACGTTGGGCACGAAGCGATCGGCGATCACGTCGCGCATCTCGTAGTGGTGGATGGCGCGCGCGTAACGATGCCGCAGGAGTGCCGGCGCGAAGCCCCGCAGGAAGAGGACCCAAAGTGTCGGATAGCGCTTGCAGAGGTATTGCAGTTCGCCATCGTCGCCGTAGGCGGCCGGTGCGATAAGGCCCACCTCGGGATGCTCGCGTGCCGCGCGCAGCGCCTCGCACAGGGCGGCCGGCTCGAGCTCGACGTCGGGATTCATGATGAGGTGGAAGTCCGAGCGCACGCCTTCGAGGGCAAGGTTGTTGGCGCGCCCGTAACCGACGTTGCCCTGGCCTGCGATCACCTCGACCGCGCCTGCGTGCGCCGGCCAGGCTTCCAGCGCTTGGACGACTTGCGCGTGGCGCTCCGGCGGCCCGTTGTCGATCACCACCAGGCGCGCGTTGCCCAGTTCGCCTGCGCGGCGCGCCTCGTCGATCGCGGCCGATAGCGACGCAAGGGCTCGGCCGAACAGGCGAAGCTCGGGGTGGTAAGTGACGATCGAAGCGGAAAGCGCCGGCGCTGCCATGCCCGGAGAGTATCCGGGCACGGGGGCGCGCTCAAGCTCTAGAACGGCTGGCGCTGCATCGCCTTCGTGCCCGAGACCCCGTCAACCGAGTAGGTGAAGGTGCCGGTGCTGGCGCTGCTGAAGGCGAGCGTGGCCGTTCCAACCTGGCGCGGCAGCACCTGGCTCGCGTTGAACGTCTTGTTGAACGACGGACCAAGGGTCGCGAATATCGGCCCGGTATAGGTGGTGCTGCTGGTCCACGATCCCTCGGGAATCACGTACCACATGGGCGTGCCGTCGAACTCGTAGGTGTACCAGACGCCGAAGACCACCTTCGACGGGTGCTGGACCAGGTTCAATCCCCAGCCCGATTCATTGGGGTTCCACCACAGGTCCGAATAGTCGGCGGCAGGCGAGATCGAGTCCTGCAGGTACGCGGCGAGCTGGGGATAGACGCGGTCGAAGCGCGAATAGCTGTCGATGCCAAGGAGGTTGGTGCACAACGCTGCGCCGCCCCACAAGCCGCCGCGAAAATAATACTGGCCGCCATTCGTCGTCCACAGGCCGCCGCCGCTGCTGCCGGGCTCGGTGGTTCCCGAACCCCAGCGCGTGCCGATGAACGACTCGATTCCATCCGCCACACCGGGAGAGGTGAAGCCGGTGACCGAGCCCTGCGACACCATCTTGAGGTCGCCCTGCGGGTGGTGGATGCTGACCACGGACGATCCCGCCGATACCGGGTTCGCGTCCCAGCCGGAGAAGAACGATCCTGCGGGCGGCGCGTTGTTCAGCCGCAGGAAAAGCACGTCGCTTTGCGGATTGTTGTACACGTGGGTGGCGCCGCCGTAGAGTTGCGACCACCCGGTGACCGGGACATTCGAGCCGCAGGCGCTCGCCTCGAAACCCCACAGCGTGCTGAGCGAGTTGGCCACCTGCTGCATCTGCGTGGGCGTGCGATACGGCGCGGCGTCCGCATCGAAGCAATGATTCGCGCTGTAGAACCACGGCGCCTGCGTCGAGGGGTCACCGTCCGCCAGCAGAGAGCCGGTGCAAAGGACCGAGAATTGCCCATCGATGAACACCATTTGCGCGACCGAATCGACCGCGCTCCGGAAGGCGCCATCGAAACTCAGCGACGAGCAAGGCACGTCTACATTGCAGGAACCCGAGGTGCCGATGTCCTGGGTGCGCTTGGTGAAGCGGCTCGAGGGCGTCGTGAGAATGTGGGAGGCGCGCACCACGCGCGGACTCGCCGCAGCGGGGTCGTGGCGCGCCGGGACGAAGAACTCCACCGTCTGGGTGGCGCCTTCGGTGAGCGGCGACCACCAGGCCGCGGTGCGATCGCGCACCTCGCCGACCTTGACCGGGCCCTCGAGGCGCGATGGGAGCGCCGAACCGAAGAACACCATCTCGAGGTCTTCGGGCACGCCCTTGAGGTCGATCGCCAATCGCAACGACCCGGCTTCCGGGGAAGTGACGGCGACCTGCGCCGCATGGCCGCCCGCCACGGGTGTCCACGCCAGCGCGGTGCCCGGAGCGCCGCCGGAGCGCACGATGCCGATGACCGTGCGGCGCGCCTGGCCTTTCGTGGCGCTGCGCAGGTTGGCCCCACGGAACGCCGCAAGCTCGCTTGCGGAAATGACGGGAAGCACCGCTACCGACCTGGTTTCGGGTGCATTCAGGCGAATCCGGGGCGGGACGGCCGCTTTCGGGGTGAGCGCCGGCTCCCCGGACATGATCGGCATCTGGGCGTGCGCCGTCGCGGCCATGAAAACGGCCGTCAGGGCAAGCCGGAAGAATCGCAGGCTCATGTACTTCTGGACTCCCGAAAAGACTCCGAGTTCATTGATTTAACGTAGGAAAGTACGTTCGGTTGACCGAGAAGCCGATCCGCCGCCGCGAGGACGCGATCCAGCGGGATGGCCTGCATGCAGCGCGGTGCGGGACATTCCGAGATTGTGCGCGCGCAACGGCGGACCCACTCCACATCCCGGCCGAAAAGCAGACTCTGGTCGCGGCACGGAAACGGATCGACGGTGACCGCCTGCCAAGGCGTATCGCGCCAGAAATGCCCCTTGCCGGCGAGCACTGCGGAACCGGGCCCGAAGAGAGCCACCGTCGGCGTCCAGGTCGCCCGGCCAAGATGGGCAATGCCGGTGTCGGGGACGGCCAGCAAGGCGGCGCCGGCGAGGAGATGCCACATCTGGGCGAGGTCGAGGCGGCCCGCAAACGATAGGTAGCGGCCCTGCGGGTCGCAGGCCTGTACGAACGTTTCCTCGCCACGGCCGCCGCTCCAGATGACGCTGAGCCCCCGAGATTCGAGGGCTTCGGCAAGCGCCATCCAGCGTTCCGGAAGCCAGTGCTTGAGCGGCGTGCTCGCTCCGACGTGAAGGACTGCGTAGCGCCCCGCCGGCCGATCGAAAGCGCCCGACACCGGAGCTTTCCAGTCGCCGCGAGCGTACGGCGCAGGAGCGGCACCGTCGACCAGATCGGCCACCATGTCTCCCCACGCGGCGGGCGCATCCGGGTAGGGGCGGCGTTCATCGACGAACCATTCCTGCGTCAACGGGCGCACCCCCGCGTGGACCACGATGTGGCGCGCGCGCATTGCCGCAGCGAGCCAGCTGTAGCGGTTGTCGCCAGGGACGATCGCAAGGTCGAAGGGCGCCTCCTCGAGCAGCACGCGGGTCGTCGCCGATTGCGACGGCGCGAAGGGCAGTGCCCTCACGCCGTAGGGACGCTGCTGGTAAAGCGGCACGAAGGCGGGCGCTGCGAGCACGGCGATATCGGATTGGGGAAACTGTGCGCGCAGTTTCGCGAGCAGCGGCGTAAGCATCAACGTGTCGCCGAGCAGCAGGTTGTGCGCCACCAGCACGCGGCGCACATCGCCCGGCGCCGCGCGCGGGGCCAGGCGCGCGGCGATCGCCCGGGATACGACCAGCGCGCGCGTGCGGGTACGCTCACCCACGGGCGAGCACCGCCTCGCGAAACACCGCGACCATTCCCTCGACCATGCGCTCCTCGCCGAAGCGCTCGCGCGCGACTTCGGCCGCGCGGCGCCCGAGCGTCGCGCGCAACTCGGGATCGGCGAGCAGTTTTTCGATCGCCTTGCCCAGGCGCACGGGATCCTCGGGCGGCACCAGAACGCCGGTGTCGCCATCGGTGACGATTTCCTCGATGCTGCCCACGGGTGTCGTGACCACCGCAAGGCCGCACGCCATCGCCTGCATGAGCGATTGCGGCACGCCCTCGTTGGCGTACGAGGGCAGGCAGAATACGTCGAAGGCCTGCATCCATGGCGCAACGTCGGCTTGGTTGCCCGCGAATACGACGCGGCCCGCGAGGCCGGGCACCGCCGCGAGCGCTTCCAACGCGGCGCGCTGCGGGCCGTCGCCCACGATGACCAGCACCGCGTCCTTGCGCGTCATCGCCGCGAGCGCCTCCAGAAGGTGGCGATGGCCCTTCCAGCTGCGCAGCGTCGCCACGATGCCGATCAGAGGGACATTCCCCGGCAAGCCAAGTGCCGCGCGCACCGGGCCGCGCTCACCCGGCTGGAAGCGCACGAGGTCGATGCCGGTCGGGATCGATACCACGCGGGCGCCGTCGATGCCGGTCTCGCGCATCACCTGCTGGCGCAACCTCTCACCCGTTGTGACCACGCGATTGGTCGCGTGGGCATAGAGCCAGCGCGTCGCGCCGTTGGCGGGTATGGCCGCCGAAATGTGGCGCGTGCGGACGATGGATGGAGCCCCGCCCAGCGTGGTGCACGCAAGCGCCGTGAGCCAGGCATCGGTGGAGCTGTGGGTGTTGACGACATCGAAGCGGCGCTCGACCAGCTCGCGACGCAATGCCCATAGGCCCCGCGGACGTTTGCGCCCGATCGGCAACGCCAGAGTCTCGACCTCGAAGCGCGCCGCCTCCGCATAGATGCGCGATTCGGGCGGCGCCGCGAGGAGCACGTCGTGACCCAGCCGCCCCACGCCGCGCGCTTCCGTCAACACGCGGATCTCCTGCCCGCCCCAGCCCAGGGAGGCTTCGGTGTGAAGGATGCGTAGCCTCGCGGGGGCACGGCTCATGCCACGGCGAATTGCAGCCGGTGCAATCCCGCGTACATGCCGGCGCGCGCGATCAGCTCCCGGTGGCTGCCCGACTCCACGATGCGGCCCTGGGCGAGTACCACGATGCGGTCGGCTTTTTCCACCGTCGACAGGCGGTGTGCAACCACGATCGTGGTGCGCCCGCGCATCAGTTCTTCGAGCGCTGCCTGCACCGCGCGCTCGCTTTCGGTGTCGAGCGCGGAGGTGGCCTCGTCGAGAAGCAGGATGGGCGAGTCCTTGAGAATCGCCCGCGCGATCGCGATGCGTTGCCGCTGGCCGCCGGAGAGCTTGGCGCCGTTCTCGCCAATCTCCGTCTGCAGCCCCTCGGGGAGCGTGCGGATGAATTCCATGGCGTGTGCGGCCTCGGCGGCGCGCATCACCTCGGCCTCGGTCACGGTGTCGCCCCGGCCATAGGCGATGTTCGCGGCGACGGTGCCGTTGAACAGGACCACGCTCTGCGACACCAGCGACACCTGCCGGCGAAGGCTCTCCAGCGTGAGCGACTCGATGTCGTGTCCGTCCACGGTGATGCGGCCCGCGTCGGGGCGGTAGAACCGCGGCAGGAGGTGGATGAGGCTCGACTTGCCGCCGCCCGAAGGCCCCACCAGCGCCACCGTCTCGCCGGGCTCGATGGCGAGGCTCACGTGCTCGAGCGCCGGGCGCGCGGCACTGCGGTAGGAAAGGCTCACGTCGTCGATGCGGATCGCACCGCGCGCGCGTGCGAGCACCACGGTGCCGCGGTCATCCTCGGGGCGCTCGTCGATGAGGCCGAAGACGCTTTCGGCCGCGGCGAGGCCCTTCTGGATGTGCTCGTTCACGCCAGTGAGGCGCTTCAACGGCTGCAGCAGCATGCCGGTGGCGGCGATGAACTCGATGAAGCTGCCGACGTCGCGCGAGCCGCCGAAGGCCTGGCCCGCGGCGAAGTAGACGATCGCCGCGATCGCGCAGGCGACGATCAGCTGGGTGACCGGCACCGTGCCGGCCGCCGCCACCGCGTGTTTCATGTTGAAGCGCCGGATCTTCTGGCCTGCCGCTTCGAAGCGCGCGCTCTCGTAGGCCTGGGCGCCGAAGACGCGCACCACCCTCTGGTTGGCGATCGATTCGTCGAGCACCTCGGCGATGCCGCCCACCGCTCGCTGGCTCTCGCGGCTCATCTGGCGCAGGCGCCGGCTGAAGAGCCGCACCACCAGGGCGATCGGCGGGATCACCAGGAAGGCGATGAGGGTGAGCTGCCAGTTGGCATAGAGCAGGATCGCGAGCAGCGCTACGATGGTGACGGTGTCGCGAACCAGCACGGTGAGCACGCTGGTTGATGCCGCGGCGATGTTGTTCACATCGTAGGTGAACCGGGTGACGAGCTGCGCCGAGGCGATGTCGTCGAAATACGCGGGCGGCAGGCGCAGGACCTTGGCGAACATCTCGCGCCGCAGGTCGAGGATGACCTTGTTGCTGACCCACTGGTTGGCGTAGCCGGAGATGAAGCTCGCCAGCCCGCTCACGACGAACACCGCGACGATCCCCAGGGGAAGCAGGATCCGCAAGCTCTGGTTGCGATGCACGAAGAGCTCGTCGATGAGGGGGCCGGTGAGCTTCACCAGGGCCGCGTCGGCGAGCCCGCCCACCACCATGGCGAGCACCGCCGCGCCGAGGGCGGCGCGGTAGGGCCAGACGTACTTCAGCAGGCGGGCGTAGAGCGCGCGGCTCGAAGGCGCGACATTCGGGTTCATCCCGACATTATCGGCTGAAGCAGGCGATGATAGAGCGCCAGGTAGCGGCCCGCCATCGCCTCCGGGGTGAAGGGTGCGACGCTGTCGCGGGCCGCCTCGCCCATGCGGACCGCGATCCCGCCTTCGAGGGATTCGAGGGTCGCCGCGAGCCCCGCTACGTCGAGGGCATCGCGCACGTGGCCGCTCTCGCCCTCGACCAATAGTTCCGCCACGCCGCAGCGCGGCGTGGTCACGACCGGCAGCGCGCAGGCCATCGCCTCGAGGGCGGCGTTGGGTTGCGGGTCGTAGAGCGTGGCCAGGACGAAGGCGTCGGCTGCCGCGTAGTACGGCCGCACGTCCGATACCGCGCCCACGAAGCGCACCCGGTCGCCGATGCCGAGCCTGCGCGCCGCCGCGGCATGACGCGCGAGGCGCTTGTCGCGCCCCACCACGATGGCCCACGGGCGGTTGCGCGCGCGTGCCAGGGCTTCCAACAGTGCCGGCACTCCCTTGCGCTCGAAGCCCGAGCCGACGTGCAGGACGACGTGGGCTTCGCGCGGAATGCCAAGCTGCTGGCGCACCGGGGCGCGCATCTCCTGGCGCAATCCCGGATGGAACGCCACCGCGTCGACCGCGTTGCGGATGAGGACCAGCTTGTCGAGCGAGGTGCCGAAGCGCCCTGCGATCTCGGCCCGAACCATCTCGGAATTGCAGATCACGGCCTTCAGGCGCGGGCTGGTGAAGAGCGCGCGCTCGGCCGCCAGCAGGTAACGGTGATGCGGGCTCGCGCGGGTGGCGAGCCGCGCGAGCGGCGACTGCACGCGCGCCCGCTCGTCCAGCCACTGCGCATGAACGCCGTCGCCCGCGCGGTAGACGTCGCAACACGCGATGCGCTCGTGGGATTGCACCAGGTCGAAGCGGCGCCGCGCGAGCTCCGCGCAGACGGCGCGCGCAAAGCCCCAGTCGCGCCACAGGCGGCCGACATGAAACGGATCGAGCAGGATTGCGCTGCCATCGCTGTCCGGCCAACTTCGCGCAACGATCGTGAGCGAGACGCCCTCGGCGCGCAGGGCGCGCACTGCGTTCTGCACGAAGCGCTCGGCGCCTCCCGCCGGGTCGTAGTGACCGCGGATCAGGGCCACGCGCGGGGCCAGGCCCGGCGGCGGGGGCAGCGGCCGGGCGCTCAAGGCTGCGCGAGCAGCTCGTTCACGGCGGAATACACGCGATCGACATCGAGCTGCGTGAGGCATTCGCTCACCTTGCCCCCGCCGCAGCCGTCGTTGCCGCAGGGACGGCAGGGATGATCGCTCGTGACCACGCGGTGTGGAACGCGCCAGGGGCGACTGGATGCGCTCGCGCTGCGCGAGCCACCGGGCGTGCACGCCGTC
>JANNKG010000307.1:0-4955 GCA_031396185.1 Burkholderiales bacterium
GAGGCGAAGCGGATGTAGGCCACCTTGTCGAGCTTGCGCAGCTCCTCCATCACCATCTCCCCCAGGCGCCGCGAGTCGATCTCGCGCTCGCCGAGCGCCAGCATCTTCTGCTCGATGCGCGTGATGGCGGCGTCGACCAGCTCGGTGGTCACCGGGCGCTTGTGGAGCGCGCGCTGGAACCCGGTGCGCAGCTTCGCGGTGGAGAAGTCCTCGCGCACGCCGTCGGTCTTGACGATCTGCGGCATGCGCAGCTCGGCCGTCTCGTAGGTGGTGAAGCGCTTGTTGCACACCTGGCAGCGCCGGCGGCGGCGGATCGAGTCGCCCTCCTCGCTCACGCGCGAGTCGATGACCTGGGTGTCCTCGGCGCTGCAGAAGGGGCATTTCATCGGCTAGGCCATTCCATAGGATGCGCGCATCGCCGGGCCGTAAACCGGAAACTTCGCGCACAGCGCCTTGACCGCATCGCCCACGCGAGCGAGGGTCGCCGCATCGCCGCCGGCTTCGAGCGCGTCGGCGATGAAGTTCGCCACCTGCACGCTCTCCGCCTCCTTGAAACCCCGGGTGGTCATCGCCGGCGAGCCGAGGCGGATGCCGCTGGTGACGAACGGCTTCTCCGGATCATTGGGGATCGCGTTCTTGTTGACGGTGATGTGCGCCTGGCCAAGTGCGGCCTCCGCGGCCTTCCCGGTAGTCTTCTTGGCGCGAAGGTCGACCAGGAACATATGGCTCTCGGTGCGCCCCGAGACGATGCGCACTCCGCGCTTCACCAGAGCCTCGGCCATCGCCTGCGCATTCGCGATCACCTGCTGCTGGTATTGCCGGAACGCCGGCTGCAGCGCCTCCTGGAATGCCACTGCCTTGGCGGCGATCACGTGCTCGAGCGGACCGCCCTGGATCGACGGGAAGATGGTCGAGTTGAGCGCCTTCTCGTGTTCGACCTTCGCGAGGATCACGCCGCCGCGCGGGCCGCGCAGCGTCTTGTGGGTGGTGCTGGTGACGAAATCGGCGATGCCCACGGGGGTGGGATATACGTCCGCCGCGATCAGGCCCGCGTAATGCGCCATGTCGACGAAGAGCCACGCGCCCACCTCGTCGGCGATCTCCCGGAACTTCGTCCAGTCGATGCGCAGGGCGTAGGCCGAGGCGCCCGCGACGATCATCCGCGGCTTGTGCTCCCGGGCGAGCGCGCGCACCTGGTCGTAATCGATCTCCTCGGCTGCGTTGAGCCCGTACCCCACCGAGTGATAGAGCTTTCCCGACAGGTTCACCGGCGAGCCGTGGGTGAGGTGCCCCCCGTGGGCGAGCGACATGCCGAGGATGGTGTCTCCCGGCTTGAGCATCGCCATGTACACCGCCTGGTTCGCCTGTGAGCCCGAATGCGGCTGCACGTTCGCGTACTCCGCGCCGAAGAGCTGCTTCACGCGATCGATGGCGAGCTGCTCGGCCACGTCCACGAACTGGCATCCGCCGTAGTAGCGCTTGCCGGGATAACCCTCGGCGTACTTGTTGGTGAGGACGGTCCCCTGGGCGGCCATCACCGCGGGGCTCGCGTAGTTCTCGGAGGCGATCAGCTCGATGCCCTCCTCCTGGCGGCGGAATTCCGCGGTGATCGCGCTCCAGAGGGCGGGATCGGTGGCTGCAAGCGTGCCCGAGTCGGGGAACATGGCGTCGGAAGTCTTTGAATGAGCGTGAATTTTATCACGCTATAATCGGCCACCCTTGCGCGCGAGGCTATTGGTGGGATTCCTCATCCAGATTTCCAAGCTGATCGACGGCCTCAACGATCGCCTCGGCGTGGCGGCCAACTGGATGGTGCTCGCCGCGTGCCTCATCAGTGCCGCGAACGCGATGTCGCGCTACGCCTTCGACCTGTCGTCCAACGCCTGGCTCGAGATCCAGTGGTACCTGTTCGCCGGGATCGTGATGCTGGGCGCCTCCCACACCCTGCGCATGAACGAACACGTGCGCGTGGACATCGTCTACACGCACCTGTCGGAACGCGGCAAGGAATGGCTCGACCTCGTCGGCACGGCGGTCTTCCTCGTGCCCTCGATGCTCGTCATCGCGTGGTACTCGGTGCCGTTCTTTCTCCAGTCGTGGAACGTGCAGGAGATGTCGGGCAACGCCGGAGGGCTCCTGCGCTGGCCGGTGAAAGTCCTGGTGCCGGTCGGCTTCACGCTGGTCGCATTGCAGGGGATCTCCGAGATCATCAAGCGCGCGGCGTCGCTGCGCGGTGACGTGCGCTACACCACGCACTACGAGAGGCCGCTGCAATGATCTCGCTGGAGATGATGCCGCCGCTGATGTTCGTAGCGCTCATCTTCATCATGCTGATCGGCTATCCGGTCGCGTTCACGCTCTCGGCGCTCGGCCTCGCGTTCGGCTTCCTCGCGGTGAACCTGGGATTTTTCCCGCCCGAGTTCCTGCAGGCGATTCCCTCGAGGATCTTCGGCCAGCTGTCCAACGAGCTGCTGCTCGCGATTCCGTTCTTCACCTTCATGGGCGCGATCCTGGAGAAGTGCGGGCTCGCGGAGGACATGCTCGACTCGATGGGCCAGCTGTTCGGTCCGCTGAAGGGCGGCCTCGGCTACTCGGTGATCATCGTCGGCTTCATCCTGGGCGCCATCACCGGCACGGTTGCGGCCCAGGTGATCGCGATGGGCCTGATCGCGCTGCCGGTGATGATCCGCTACAAGTACAACATGCGCTACGCGACCGGCATCCTTGCAGCCTCGGGGACGATCACGCAACTGGTGCCTCCCTCGCTGGTGCTGATCGTGCTCGCCGACCAGCTCGGCAGGTCGGTGGGCGACATGTACAAGGGCGCGTGGGGGCCGTCGCTGCTGCAGGTGGGCCTCTTCGCGCTCTTCACTTTCCTGATCGGGGTGTTCAAGCCCCAGTGGGTGCCCGGTATTCCCAAGGAGGACCGCACCCTGAAGGGATGGGCGCTGTGGCGGAAATGCTTCGCGGGCATCATCCCGGCCGGCGTGCTCATCTTCCTCGTGCTGGGCACGATGCTGATGGGGCTCGCGACCCCCACCGAGGCGGGCGCCATGGGCACCATCGGCGCGCTCGTGCTCGCGGTCATCCGCCACCCGAAGGTCGGGCGCAGCTCGCGCATCTTCTGGGGCGGTCTCATCGCCGCCGGCGTGGCGGCGATCATCGGCATCTACGCGTTCAAGTCGCTCCCCTTCCAGGTCGCGATTACCGTGTTCTACGCCTCCATCGTCTGGATGCTGGTGAGAAGTGCTGCGATCCCCGAGCTGCGCGCGCTCATCAAGCGCGCTTTCGAAATGACCATGCGCCTGACAGCGATGGTGATCTTCATCCTCATCGGCTCGACCTGCTTCTCGACCGTGTTCCAGGGCGTGAACGGCGGCCCATGGCTCGAGCACCTGATGACCGGCATCCCGGGCGGCGTGTGGGGGTTCCTGATCGCGGTGAACCTGTTCATCTTCTTCATCGCGTTCTTCCTCGACTTCTTCGAGATCGTCTTCATCCTCGTGCCGCTGCTGGCGCCGATTGCGAAGGTGCTGCTCACCCCGATCGTGGGCCCGGACGCGGCCCTCATCTGGTTCGGCGTGATGCTGTGCGTGAACCTGCAGACCTCGTTCATGCACCCGCCCTTCGGTTTCGCCCTCTTCTACCTGCGGGGCGTGGCGCCCAAGGAAGTGAAGAGCTCGGACATCTACTGGGGCGCGCTCCCCTTCGTGGGACTGCAGCTGATCCTGGTGGCGCTCGTGATCGCGTTCCCCAGGCAGGTCACCATGTTCCTCGACAAGCCGCTCGACGTGGACTTGGACAAGGTGAAGATCGAGCTGCAGCAGGAGGCCGATCCCTCGAAGGCCGAGGTGGAGAAGGCCGAGGACGACATCATGAAGTCGTTCGGCGGCAAGAAATAGAAAGCCCCGCTGGCGCGGGGCTCGGTGATTGGATCCCCGACGTCTCGGGGATGAACAGCCCGGCTCGTCAGCTCTTTTTCGGAGCGGCGGCTCCGCCACCCGCCGGGCGACGCCCGGTCTGCATGAAAGTGTCGAAGTTGCCTTCGGCCACGCGAAACCAGAGCACCTGGTCCTCGAGGAATTTCATGTAGGGGTCGTGGACCTTCTTGAACTTGGCGTTCTTGGCCGCGGTCTCGGCGTAGAGCTCGAGGGCGGCCTTGTAGCACGCCTCGAGCACCGGGCGCGAGAACGGGCGCAGCTGCGCGCCGCCGGCGACCAGGCGCTTCAACGCGTCGGGATTGCCCGCATCGTAGCGCGCCATCATCATCGTGTTGCCCTCGTGGCACGCCGCCTCCAGGATCGAGACGTATTCCTTGGGCAATTCCGACAGCGCCTTCTGGTTGGCGAGCACGTGCAGCGCGGGGCCGCCTTCCCACCAGCCCGGGTAGTAGTAGAACTTGGCGACCTTGTTGAAGCCGAGTTTCTCGTCGTCGTAGGGACCGACCCATTCGGCCGCGTCGATGGTGCCCTTCTCCAGCGCCGGGTAAATCTCGCCGCCAGCGATCTGCTGCGGCACCACGCCCAGCTTGGCGAGCACCTGGCCCGCGAAGCCGCCGATGCGCATCTTCAGGCCCTTCAGGTCGGCGACGGTCTTGATCTCCTTGCGGTACCAGCCGCCCATCTGCGCGCCGGTGTTCCCCGCGAGGAACGCGGTCACGCCGTATTCCTTGAGGAAATCGTTGTACACCGCCTCGCCCCCGCCCACGTACCACCAGGCGTTGAACTGGCGGCAGTTCATGCCGAACGGGATCGCGGTGCCGAAGGCAAAGGTGGGATCCTTGCCGACGTAGTAGTAGGGCGCCGTGTGGCAGGCCTGCACCGTGCCGTTCTGCACGGCATCCAGGGCCTGCAGCCCGGGCACGATTTCGCCGGAGGCGAACACCTGGATCTGGAAGCGGTTGTTGGTGGCCGAGGCCACGCGCTTGCTGATGATTTCGGCCGCGCCGAAGATGG
>JANNKG010000403.1:0-1541 GCA_031396185.1 Burkholderiales bacterium
GGAACGCGTTGCGTGCTGCAGCTTGGCGATCGCATCGGGCGTCCACATGTGCGCCTCGCCGCGCGTGCGGAAGGCGTATTCGCCGCCCGGATCGAGCTGGTTGCGGTAGAGCGGCGCATCGGAATAGGCGAGCCGGTGAAGGCGCACTGCCTCTTCGGCGATCTCCTCCAGGCCCACCCCCTCGACGGCGGTGGAGGTGCCGTCGAAATACTTGTCGACGAACGGGCTCGACAGGCCCACCGCCTCGAAAATCTGCGCGCCGCAATACGACTGGTAGGTCGAGATGCCCATCTTGGACATGACCTTCAGCAGTCCCTTGCCGACCGCCTTGATGTAGCGCTTGACCAGCTCGCCTTCTTCGATCTTCTGCGGCAGGCCGTCGCGGATGTCCATCAGCGTCGCGAAGGCGAGGTTCGGATGGATCGCCTCGGCACCGAAGCCCGCGAGGCACGCAAAGTGGTGCACCTCGCGCGCGCTGCCGGTCTCGACCACGAGTCCCGAGCGGGTGCGAAGGCCCGCTCGCACCAGGTGGTGGTGAACCGCCGCCGTGGCGAGCAGCGCGGGGATCGGGATCAGGTCGACGGACACGTCGCGGTCGGTGAGGATCACGATGTTGGTGTCCTTGCGCACCGCATCCTCGGCATCCGCGCAGAGCTGCGCGAGTGCGGACTGCATGCCCGCGACACCCCATTCGGCGGGATAGCACATGCTCAGCACGTCGCTCTTGAAGTGGCCCTGCGTGAACGTCGATGCGCGCCGCAGCTTCTCCATGTCCTCGAAGGTGAGGATCGGCTGCGACACCTCGAGGCGCATCACCGGCTCGGTTGAATCCGGCGAGAGCAGGTTGGGGCGCGGGCCGATGAACGACACCAGCGACATCACCAGCTGCTCGCGGATCGGATCGATCGGCGGGTTGGTGACCTGCGCGAAGAGTTGGCGGAAATACGCGTAGAGCGCCCCGACGGGCGACCTGTCCGACCGAGAAGGCGTCGATGACGAATTCGCCGCGCGCGGCTTCGAGAACATCGGAGCCTGGATTTTGGGCCGCAACATGTTCGGGCCGGTGCGTGGGCCTTGGCCCGATGACAGTTGGAAGGGCTGGTGGGGCGACAATCCTCCCTACCACGTGCCTGTCTTCGTGCTCACGCACCATGCTCGCGCGCCCATCGAGATGGAAGGCGGGACGACCTTTCACTTCGTCACCGATGGCATCCATGCCGCGCTCGAACGAGCGACGGAAGCGGCTCAGGGCAAAGACGTCCGAGTTGGCGGCGGCGTTGCCACGATTCGCCAGTACCTCACCGCGGGGCTGATCGACGAGATCCACCTCGCGATCTCCCCCGTGCTCCTCGGCCGCGGCGAGCACCTCCTCCTCGGAATCGATACAGTGAGCCTCGGCTACAAGTGCGCGGAGCATGCCCACACGACCCACGCCACACATGTTGTCCTGACGAAGTAACGCCGCTACTCCCCTCCGCCCGTCGCCTTCACCAGCTCCTCGCGCAATTGTGTCTCCAGGTCGCGCAGCGTCGCCGGACCGC
>JANNKG010000404.1:0-13851 GCA_031396185.1 Burkholderiales bacterium
GTGCAGGTCGCACACGCGATCCAGCTCGAAGCCGCATTGTCGTTCCTGGGCCTGGGATTGCCGATCACCGAGCCCTCGATCGGGCTGCTCATCGCCAACGGATTCCAGTACCTGCTCTCCGGCAAGTACTGGATCAGCTTCTATCCGGGCCTCGCGCTGGTGCTCACCATCGTCGCGATCAACCTCGTGGCCGACCAGCTGCGCGACATCCTGAACCCGAGGCTGAAGAAATGAGCGCCAGCGCGCCGCACGAAGTCCCGGTGCTCGAGGTCCACGGGCTGCGCATGCACTTCTTCACCAAAGCCGGGGTGGTAAAGGCGGTGGACGATGTGAGCTTCAGCGTCGGCCGCGGACGCATCCTTGGTCTCGTGGGCGAGTCGGGGTCGGGCAAGTCGATGACCGGATATTCGATCATGGGGCTCATCGACGCTCCCGGACGAATCGTCGCCGGGCGGATCGCCCTGAACGGCCAGGACCTCACCCGGCTGGACGAGACGGCCTGGCGAAAGCTGAGGGGCAATCGCATCGCGATGATCTTCCAGGATCCGATGATGACGTTGAATCCGGTGCTGCGCATCGACACGCAGATGGTCGAGGCGGTGCTGGCGCACCAGAGTGTGTCGCGCGAAAGCGCCCTCGAGCGCTGCCGCGAAGCCCTTGCACAAGTCGGGATCGCCTCGCCCGATGAGCGCCTTCGCAGCTATCCGCACCAGTTCTCGGGCGGCATGCGCCAGCGAGTGGCGATCGCGATAGCCCTCATCAACAGGCCCGACCTGATCATCGCCGACGAGCCGACCACCGCGCTCGACGTCACCATCCAGGGCCAGATCCTGTTCGAGATGCAGAAGCTCTGCCGCGAGAGCGGTGCCGCCCTCATCTGGATCACCCATGACCTCTCGGTAATATCGGGCCTCGCCGACCGGGTCTGCGTGATGTACGCCGGGCGCATCGTTGAATCGGGCAGCGTGGACGATGTGCTCGAGCACCCGATGCATCCGTATACCCGCGGGCTGCTCGATTCAGTCCCGAGCCGCAACCTTCCGGGCCGGCCCTTGGCGCAGATCCAGGGGATGACGCCTTCGTTGCTCGGGCTGGGCCCGGGGTGCGCCTTCCGGAGCCGCTGCACCCGCGTCGTCGAGGCCTGCTCCGTGGCGCCCCCGGAGCGCAACGTCGCCGCCGGGAGAAGCCTGCGATGCGTCAATCCCGCGGCATGAGCGCCGCCGCCCCCGCGCTGCTGGAGTTGCGTGGAATCTCGAAGCGCTTCGTGAAGCGCCTCGACTTCGCCGGTCGGATCGCTCGCCGCCTGGGCGCGCGCGTCTTCGAGTCGACGGTGCACGCCGTCGACAATGTGAGTCTCGCGATCCGGGAACGCGAGGTTGTGGGCCTGGTCGGCGAATCGGGATGCGGCAAGTCGACTCTCGGCCGGATCGTCTCGCGCATCCTCCCGCCCACCGAAGGCGAACGCTATTGGAAGGGACGCCGCTACGAAGAGTTCGACGCGCCTGCCTCGCGCGCTGAACGCCTTGCGGTGCAGATGATCTTCCAGGATCCCTACGCGTCCCTCAATCCGCGCATGCGAATCGTCGACATCGTGGGCGAGGCGCCGGTGATCCACGGGTTGGTTGCCGCGGCGGATCGCGAAAGCTACGTTGCCGACGTCCTGCAGCGGGTGGGCATGGACGCAAGCCTCATGAGGCGCTTTCCGCACCAGTTTTCAGGCGGGCAACGCAGTCGCATCGGGATCGCGCGAGCGCTCGCAGTCAAGCCGCGCTTCCTGGTATGCGACGAGGCGGTGGCCGCGCTCGATGTCTCGATCCAGGCCCAGGTTCTGAATCTCTTCATTCGCCTGCGCGAGGAGCTCGCCCTCACCTATCTCTTCATCAGCCACGACCTGGGCGTGATCCGCCACGTTGCCGATCGCGTGGTGGTCATGTACCTCGGGCGGATCGTCGAGGCGGCGCCCACGGGAGAGCTTTACTCTCAGCCCAACCATCCCTATACGCAGGCCCTGATCGCGGAGGTCCCGAAGGTCGACGCGCGGCGCCGCACCTACGTACCGATAAGGGGGGAGATCCCGTCGCCCCTCGCTCCCCCGGCGGGGTGCCACTTCCACCCGCGCTGCCCAAAGGCCTTCGCGCCGTGCGCCGTGGAAGTCCCTCGCCTGCGGGAGATTGCCCCCGGGCGCATATCCGCCTGCCACCTCAACGACGCGACCCTGCCATGAGCGCCCCTTTCGCAGTGATTTCCCCCCGTGTCGCAAGCGTCCCCCTGGTGCTCGACTCCCCGCACAGCGGGACCGACTATCCGGAGGATTTCCGCGCCGCCGTTTCGCGCGAGCAACTGCGCCAGGCAGAAGACAGCTACGTTGACGAGCTCTACGCTTCGGGCCCGGACGTCGGCGCCACCCTCATTAGCGCGCGCTTCCCGCGCAGCTACATCGATGCCAACCGCTCGCTGCTCGACATCGATGCGACCCTCCTCGAGGGACCGTGGCCCGGCCCCGCGATTCCGAGTGCCAAGACCCTGAAGGGAATCGGCCTCATCTGGCGGGTGCTCGATTCGGGCGAGGCGATCTACGCGCGCAAGCTGGGAATCGAGGAAGTCAAGGAGCGCATCGTTCGCTTCCACCAACCGTACCAGCGCGCCGTAAAGGATGCCCTCGATCACGCGCACGATCATTTCGGCGGCGTCTGGCACCTCAACCTGCACTCGATGCCCGCGGTGAGCGGGCGGATTTCCGAGGAGGGCCCGGGCAAGCCGCGTGCTGATTTCGTGCTTGGCGATCGCGATGGCACCACCTGCGAGCCGGAGTTCACCGACCAGGTAGCGCGCGCGCTGCGTGCCCTGGGCTACGAGGTCCGCATCAACGACCCGTACAAGGGCGTAGAGCTGGTGCGCGCGTTCTCCGACCCCAAGGCCGGCCGGCACAGCCTCCAGGTGGAAGTCAACCGCCGGCTTTACATGGACGAGCGTACGCGCGAGAAAACCGCGGGCTTCGCGACGCTCAAGGCCAACCTCCATACGCTGCTCAAGACGGTGGGAGCCTACGCGGCGGAGCGCGGCGCGCACCGTTGCGCGCAACCCGGCCATGACCCTCATCACCACCATCCACATGACCACACCCACCCCCACGGCCACGACCATTCCCACGACCACGACCACTGATACCCATGCCCTCCGTCGCCGTTGAGCTCCAGGCTCCCGATATCCGGGACCATCGCCAGTCGAACACCGGGACCGACTACATCCACACCTTCGACAGCGGCGAACCGGGGCCGCACGCGATGGTGAACGCGCTCACCCACGGCAACGAAATCTGCGGCGCGATCGTGGTCGATCGCCTGCTGCGGCAGGCTTTGCGGCCCACGCGCGGCAAGCTCACGCTCGCCTTCGCCAACATCGAGGCGTTTTCCCGGTTCGACCCTGCCAACCCGTACGCCACCCGTTTCGTCGACGAGGACTTCAATCGCGTCTGGTCTCCGCAGGCCCTGGACGGCGCCGGCACCACGGTGGAATTGCGTCGTGCGCGCGCGCTCAGGCCGTTCATCGAAGCAGCCGATTACTTGCTCGACATCCACTCGATGCTGGAGCCGAGTCCGCCCGTCATGATCTGCGGCCCCCTGGAAAAGGGCATCCGCTTCGCATTCGACGTCGGCGTGCCCGAGCACGTCGTGAGCGACACCGGCCATGCGAACGGTACGCGCATGCGCGACTTCGACGGCTTCGGCGACCCGTCGAGCCCCAGGAACGCGTTGCTGGTGGAGTGTGGCCAGCACTGGGAGCGCAGCTCCGCGCGCGTCGCGTGGCAGACCACATGGCGGTTCATGAACCAGCTTGGCCTGGTGGACCCGGCACAAGCAGCCCGCGAGATCGATCTCGAGGTGCCCGCGCAGCGCCTGATCCGGGTGACCGAGGCGGTCATCGCCAACTCACCCGCATTCCGTTTCGCGAAGAGCTTCACCGGCCTGGATGTCATCCCCTGCCAGGGCGATGTGATCGCCTGGGACGGCGACCAGCCGGTGCGCGCGCCCTACGACAACTGCGTGCTGATCATGCCGGTGCCCAACAACGTGAAGACCGGGCTGACGGCGGTGCGCCTGGGCCGGCTCGAGACGCGTTAGCTGCTGGCGGAATCCCCGCTCTTGCCCGACGGGCGGATGCCAAGCTGCTTGAGCTTCCGGTAGAGGTGCGTGCGCTCGAGGCCGACGCGATCGGCAACGCGCGACATGTTGCCCTCCTCCCGCCGTATGTGATGCAGGAAATACTGCTTCTCGAACTGCTCGCGCGCGTCCCTCAACGGGAGGTCGAGCGAGACCCCCACCTCGGTTGTCGGCTGTTCACGCGGCCCCAGGTTGAACTCGCGCGCAACCCGGTTCACGTCGTCGCCGGTTACGTCGTTGGCCAATGCGGTGAGCGCAAGCGTCTTGACCACGTTCTGCAGGACCGGCAGGTTGCCGGGCCAGTCGAGGTTGCGCATCACGTTGAGCGAGCCCACGGTAAGCGTTCGCAGGGGGACTTCGTTTGCGTCCACGAGTTGCGTGAGCATCGTCGCGGCGATGTCCGGAATGTCCTCGGCGTGATCGGAGAGTGACGGCACGCGGATGGTGAGCCCGGACAGCTGGTGGTACAGCGCCGGGTCGAAGCGCCCATCCTCAACCATGGCAGGCAACGGGCCAGTGGCCGCGCAGATGAGCCGCACGTTGAATTTCTCGAGCTTGCCGATGAGTTGCACCAGGCCTTTTTGCTCGGCCTTGCTCAGCATTGCGATCTCGGGCAGGAAAAGCGTGCCGTCGCGCGCCTCATTGAGAGGCTCGAAGGCATTGCTGGCGAGCCACTCGGTCTCTTCGAGAACGATCCACGGCGTGTTCGCGAGGTGCAGGTGACGCGCGCACAGGTCGAACCCGCAGCCGGCCTCGCCGATCAGCAACACCGGCGTGCGCAGCCGGCCCACCTGCTCCAGGCGCTGGCGCAACTCCTGGATCACCCGCGCGCGGCCGAGGTTCACGAGCGCGAGCCCGGTCTTTGGCAGCGTCTTGCCGCCGGCGAGCGCCTTGCCGACCGTGGCCAACAGCTTCGGCAGGCTGATGGGTTTTTCGAGAAAGTCGAAGGCGCCGATGCGGGTCGCTTCGACGGCAGAGTCGATCGTCCCGTGACCGGACATCATCACGACCGGCATCGTCAGCAGGCCGCTGCCTGCCCATTCCTTCAAAAGCGTGATGCCGTCGGTATCGGGCATCCAGATGTCGAGGAGCACGAGGTCGGGGCGCATTTCCTTTCGGGCCGAGCGCGCGGTCTGCGCATTCTCGGCCAGGCGAACGCCGTAACCCTCGTCGCGCAGGATCTCGAAGAGGAGTTCGCGGATGCCGACTTCGTCGTCGACGACGAGGATCTGGTTGGCGGGCATCTAAGGGGCAGTCGCTACGCGGCCGCCCTGGAGGGCAGGACGATGCTTACCGTGGCCCCGTGGGGCTTCACGTTCTCCACCAGGATGCGCCCATGATGCTCGTCGACGATCTTCTTGACGATCGCGAGCCCCAGGCCCGTGCCTTTGGGCTTGGTGGTGACGTACGGCTCGAAGATGCGGCCCATCACGCCCTCGGCGATGCCGGTGCCGTTGTCGCGCACGGTGAGCAGTACGCCGCCGGTGCCGAGGCTTGTCGACACGAGAATTCTTGGAGCCTCGATCCCGGTAAGCGCGTCGATCGCGTTCTGGAAGAGGTTGTGCAGGACCTGGCGCAGCATCGCGGGGTCGGCGTAGATCTGCGGCAGGTCGTCGGCAAGCCGCGGCTCGATCGCCACGCCCATCGCCTCGTAGAGCACCAATACTTCCCGCACCAGGTCGTTCAGCCCGAGAGCGCGTGCATTCATGCGCGAGGCGTGCGCGTATTGCGTGAAGTCGTCGACCATCCCCTTGAGCGCCGCAACGTGGCTGACGATCGTCCCGGTCGCGCGTGCGAGAACCTCGGCCTCATGCTGCGGCAGCTTGTCCTTGAGCTTCAGTTGCAGTCGTTCGGCGGAAAGCTGGATCGGCGTGAGGGGATTCTTGATTTCATGCGCGAGGCGGCGCGCAACTTCGCCCCAAGCGGCATCGCGCTGCGCCTGGATGAGGTGCGTGATATCGTCGAACACCATGACATAGCCGGTTTCGCCGCGCTGCGCGAGCCGGGTGCCTCGCAGCAGCAGGGTGCGAGAGCCGTCAGCGCGGCGATATTCCATCTGTTCTTCCCACTGGCGCATGTCCGAGGCGGCGAAGTGGCGCAGCGCGATCTCCGCGAACGGCGCGACCGACTGCAAGTGCCGCGGCCACTCCGATAGCTTGAGTCCGTGGAACGCGCCGGCCGGCACGGCGAGGATTTCGTTGGAGGCCGCGTTCATCGTCTTCACGTAGAGGCGCTCGTCGAAGGTGAGCACCCCGGAGGTGAGGTTCGACAGGATGCTCTCGAGGTAGGTCTTGGAGTCCTCGAGTTGCTGCTGGTTGCGCTCCATCGCTTCGGTCGCATCGGCGATCTGGCGCGTCATTGTATTGAACGATTGCGTGAGCACGCCGAACTCGTCGCGGCTTTTGACGGGGTTCAGCTTGGAGTAGTCGCCCTTGGCAATCGCCCGCGTGGACTCGGCGAGCGCGGAGAGCGGCGCCGAGAGCCGCTCGGAAAGCACAAATGCGAGTGCCAGCGCAGAGAAGAGGGTAAGAAGCATGGCGAGCGTGAGGGTGAGGCCGAAGATGCGCTTCAGGTCCACGCGCGCGAGCAGCAATTGCTGGTACTCGGTGTCGCCAGCCGCGACCAGCTGCGCGTCCTTCGCGATCGCCGTCGGCACCCGCTGCAGCACCTGCAGGATGCGGATGTCGTCGGCGATGGTCAGCACGTTGACCGGAACGATGACCCTAAGATACAAGCCGCGATCGGGAATCTCCTCGATCGAACGGACCATCTGCTGCGAGCGCACCTGGCGCATCAGGTTTGGCCCGGGCAAGTCCGGCAGCAGGGCGACGGGGTCGGCACCGGCTTGCGCCAGGACCCGTCCCCGGGAGGTGAGCAGCGTGGCCTCCTCGATCGAGTGCTGCTCGCGAAGCCGGTTGAGCGTGGCGCCCTCGACCGCCTGGGTGCTGGCAAGGGCGACCGACATCGTCTCGGCCTTGAGGGCAAGCTCCTTCAGGGAGTTTTCCAGCGCGTTGCGCGCGAGCCGGATTCCGCCCTTCAGCGATTCGTCGACGCGCACGTCGAACCACGATTCAATCGAGCGCTGCAGGAACTGGAACGAAATCGCGTAGACCAGGCCGCCGGGAATGAGCGCCATGAGCGCGAACACGACCATCAGCCGCAGCGTGAGCTTGGAGCCGAATACCCGGGCGCGCAGCTTGCGGCGCAGGAGCGCGAGCTGGTAGCCGATGAGCGCCATCAGGCCGAATGCGAAACCCACACCCATGTAAAGCAGCGTCTGGTAATTCTTCGCGAACAGCGCGTTGTTCGACGAGGCCTCTGACATCAGGTACACCAGCGCCCCGCCAGTGACCACGCAGAGGAAAATCAGGACTTTCATGGAATGATCGTCCAGCGGTGCCAATCCGACGCCAGCGTCCAGTCGCGCGAGGCAATCGCGTTCAACTGGAAGGGCTTTGGCAGCTGGGCGGTATCAAGGCGCATGCGCACTGCCGCCTGATAGACCTGATCCTTTTTGAGAGCGCTCTTGTCGGCCACATGCAGCCCGCGCGGGCGCGATAGGACGCGGGTCACCTCTTCGAATCGTGTGAAGTTCTGGGAAACGTTGCCGATGGCCAGGCGATACTGCCGCAGCAGCGGCGTATAGCTGATCCGGTAAGTTTGCGAGAATTCCACGGGCTTCTCGTCGAACCAGAACCATCGCGGTCGCGACAGCTCGAACTCGACGATGAAATAGAGCGGCACGCCGCGATTGACCGCTTCCTCGAGGCGTTGGCTGAACTGCACGTCGAAGGCCGCCTCCAGGTTCCAGCCATCGTCGGCGGGCTCAATCGTCGCCGAGCGCACCGCAATGCCGTCGGCGAGCGCCGAAGGCGCCAGCACCCCGATCGCGACCGCGAGGGCGACGCAACGCCACCGCGAAAGCGGAGCGGACCAAGTTGCGATCCGGCGAAAAGTCGTGAAAATCGTCGCGAAGGTCATGATTTCCGGGCCAGCGAGAAACTGTCCAGCGGGAGAAGTGTGGCATCCGCGAGACAGGTGAGGCTACGAAACTCAATTTACCACTAATCTCAAGGACTTGCCAGCATCAGACAAGTGCGTGAAAAAATCGCTTAACGATAATAATCAATGAGTTAAGAAAACGCTAGTTTCGCTTTGCCGTCGTCGCAACCAGCGGAGCTCCGCGCAAAAAGGCAGCCGCGCTCATCTTACGCCCCCCCGGACGCTGGACGATTCGCAAACGTAGGGCGCCGTTCCCGCACGCAACCACCAGATCGTCGCCCTGGGCCCTCAAGATCGACCCAGGAAGCCCGCGCCCCTCCGCCATCGGTTCCGCCGACCACACCTTCACCACCTCGCCCTCGAGCAGCGCTTCCGCTCCCGGCGACGGATCGAACGCGCGCACTTGGCGGTCGAGTTCGGCGTGGTGCCGAGACCAGTCTAGCCGCGCTTCGGCCTTGGAGACCTTGGCGGCGTAGGTTGCGAGGCTCGCGTCTTGCAGATGGGGTGAAAGCGATCCCAGGGATTTGAGGGCGGTAACGATTGCCTCCGCGCCCAGGGATGCGAGCTTTGCTGTCAACGCCCCGGTCGTTTCGCGGGCGCCAATGGCGATCGCCGTTTCGAAGAGCACGGGACCCGTGTCCAGCCCCTCATCCATCCGCATGATGCTGATTCCGGTGCGCTCGTCGCCGGCAAGAATCGCCCGGTGTATCGGCGCGGCCCCGCGCCAGCGAGGCAGGAGCGAGGCGTGGATGTTCAGGCAGCCCATGGGTGGCAAATCCAGGACCGCGCGCGGAAGAATGAGGCCGTAGGCAGCGACCACCATCACGTCGGCGCGGACGGCGCGAAGCGGGTCGATCGCTTCGGGCACCCTCAGCGATGCGGGCTTCGCAACCGGAATCGAGAGCCCCGCAGCTGCCCGCGCCACCGCGCTCGAGGTGAGCTTCAGCCCGCGACCGGCGGGGCGGTCAGGCTGGGTAAGGACCAGGGGAACGGCAAATCCCGCAGCGGCGATCGCCTCGAGGGCCCGGGCGGCAAATTCAGGCGTGCCCGCGAAGACAACACGCACGGGCGCGGCTCGCTCAGGCTGCCTTGCGCTGGCGCTTCTTCAACTTTGCGCGAATGCGGTTCTGCTTAAGGTCCGAGAGCAGTTCCACGAAAATCCGGCCGTGGAGGTGATCCAGCTCGTGCTGGATGCAAGTCGCGAGCATGCCGGAGGCGTTCAGGGTGAAGCGAGCGCCGCTGCGGTCGAGTGCGGTAACGGTAACGCTTTCCGCCCGTTCCACGTTGTCGTAGACGCCAGCCACCGAAAGGCAACCTTCCTGGTTGACCACAACGCCCTCGCGCCGGGTGATCTCAGGGTTGATGAAGACGCGCAGGTCGGTGCGATCTTCGCTCACGTCGATGATGACGATCTGCTGATGGACGTCGACCTGAGTTGCGGCCAGCCCGACTCCCGGCGCGGCATACATCGTTTCGGTCATGTCATCGACCAGCTTTCGGGTCGATGCATCGATCTTTTCGACGCGTTCGGCGGGGATGGTTAGCCTGGGGTCGGGGTATTGGAGTATCTCTAGAATGGCCATAAATGCTTGCTAATTGAAGAAATTATGTGCAGAATTTACCGCACTACATGAGAAAAGGGGCGTAACCCTTTTTTTGAATATGGGTCCCGAGCTCCATATCCACAAGTGAGTGCCGCCATGCGAAAGACAATTATAACTTTAGTCGTCGCCTTGGCCAGTTTGGTTCCGGGCGGGGTGCTGGCGGATGGCATGCCATCGTCGTCGGAAAAAACGGCCGGGACCCCGGGTTCCGCCCGCGCAACGCGGGTGACCCAGGCCGACCTGGCGGCCGATGCACCGTCCGAGTACACCGTGGTCAAAGGTGACACGCTCTGGGGGATCTCCGGACGCTTCCTGAAAGATCCGTGGAAGTGGCCCCTGATCTGGCAGATGAACCAGGAGCAGATCAAGAACCCGCACCTCATCTACCCTGGCGACGTCGTCCGGCTCGACCGCGAGTCCCTCAGGCTATCGCTGGCCAGTGGCGGAGCCGGCGGGATGGCGGGTGGCGCCAGCGGCGGCGGCAGCTCCGATGCTGCGGCCAACGTGGTCAAACTGGATCCAAGGGTCCGTATCGAGCCCCTGGAATCGGCCATTCCAAGCATTCCGGGCAGTGTCATCGGCCCGTTCCTGTCGCAACCCCTGGTGGTCGAGGTCGGCGGGCTGGACGGTGCACCCGCAATCATCGCAACCGAGGAAAGCCGGGTGATCGTGGGCGCGGGCGACACGGCCTACGCCGACCGCATCGGCACCAACGACGGGGTGAACTGGCAGGTGTTCCGTCCCGGAGTGGCGCTGCGCGACCCGGAATCGAATGAGATCCTGGGATACGAAGCCAAGTACGTCGGTGATGCCCGGGTGCGCCGCTTCGGCAACCCGACCACGCTCGAGATCATGAAGACCCGCCAGGAGGTCAATCGCGGCGACCGCCTGTCTCCGGCCCGGGAGACCGCGTTCCCGACGTACGTTCCCAGGGCCCCGGACAAACCGATCAAGGGCGCCATCATGTCGGTCGATGGGGGCGTTTCCGAGTTCGGCCAGTATCAGGTCATTACCATCAACCGCGGCGCTCGCGACGGGGTCGAGGTGGGCCACGTGCTCGCGAGCTACCGGCGCGGCGCAGTTGTCGGCGCTGCGGGCCGGTCCACGGACTTCTATTCGGAGCGCGGGTTCGGCGGTTTCGGTGGCATGAACACCAGGCCCGTCCCGGTCGTGCCGGATCCGCCGGGAACGTCCGCCCCTTCCTCCACGGAGCCGGGCAAGGTCGTCGGCGTGGCGCAGGCGAGCGGTCCCGTCAAGCTTCCCGATGAGCGAAACGGTCTCATTTTCGTGTTCCGGGTCTTCGACAAGCTGTCATACGCGCTGGTAATGCGCTCGACGCGACCGATCTATCTCGGCGACGTGGTGCAAACGCCCTGACAGCATTGCGCGTAGACAAGAAAAAGGGGCTTTGGCCCCTTTTTCGTTTTGCAAGCGCAGTCAGCGTTGCGTGACCTCGCGCCGTTTATCGGGCATCCTCCCGATCGCCAGCATTTCGTGACCCCTCCTGAATTGCCCCTTCCCATCAAAGACGACCCATTGGCGTGGCTGCGGCTAACGCTTGTCCCGGGAATCACGCCGGCGACCCAGCAGTCGTTGCTGCGTGAGATCGGCACACCAGAGGAAGTGCTCGCTTCAGCGCCCGCGCGCATCGCCGCAATCGCCGGGGAGGTGGTCGCGCAGCGTCTTGCCTCCGGGCCCGACCCCCACTTGCTCGATGCGACACTCCTTTGGCTGAAGGACGAGGGACATCACCTCCTCGCTCTGGGCGAAGCGGCGTTCCCGCGTGCACTCCTCGATATCCCGGATCCGCCCACGGTTATCTATGCAATCGGCCGAACGGAGCTGCTCAACGTGCCTTCAATCGCGATCGTGGGTAGCCGCAATGCCACGCCACAAGGCTGTCGCGACGCGGCCGCATTCGCGCGCACTTTGTCCGATGCGGGCCTCTGCGTGGTGAGCGGCCTCGCGCACGGGATCGACGCGTGCGCACATGCGGGGGGGCTCGCGGGCTGCAGCTCAACCGTGGCCGTGATGGGCACGGGAGCCGACCGGGTGTACCCCCGGCGCAACCGCGAACTCGCGCACGAAATCGCGGCAAGGGGTTGCCTGGTAACGGAGTTTCCCCTCGGCATCGGGCCCGTGGCGGGGAACTTCCCGCGCCGCAACCGTCTGATCAGTGGCCTGTCCCGCGGCGTGCTGGTTGTCGAGGCGGCGGACCAGAGCGGCTCGTTCATCACCGCGCGGCTGGCTGCCGAACAGGGCCGCGACGTGTTTGCCCTTCCCGGCTCGATCCATTCGCCTCTCGCCAAGGGGTGTCACATTCTCATCAAGCAAGGCGCGCAGCTTGTCGACGATGCACACGACGTGCTCGTCGAACTGGGAATGGCTTGCGCCGCGAAAGGGACGGCGAAGCGGGCGGCACCGGAGATGGCGGGCCCGATGCTCGATGCCATGGGATTCGCGCCGCTGACCGTGGACCAGATCGCGCAGCTTACCGGCGAGGGCGCACCGGCCGTTTCTGCGCAGCTATCCCGGCTGGAGGTGGAGGGCCACATCGAGGCGCTCGCAGGCGGGCGCTATCAACGGCTCGATCGACGCGGCTGAGCGCGCCACCGGGGACATTCGCAGCCCCGTTATAGAATGAAAAGAGAAAGCAGACCCAACTCAATGCCCTCGCACCTACTCATCGTCGAATCGCCCTCGAAGGCCAAGACGCTCAAGAAGTACCTCGGCAAGGATTTCGAGATCCTCGCGTCGTATGGCCATGTGCGCGACCTGGTGCCGAAGACCGGGGCCGTCGATACCAACGACAACTTCAAGATGAAGTACGAGTTGATCGAACGCAACTCGAAACACGTGGACGCGATCACCCGTGCCGTCAAGGACGCGGACATCGTGCTGCTCGCAACCGACCCGGACCGCGAGGGCGAGGCGATCGCCTGGCACCTTTCCGAGATCCTCAAGTCCCGCAAGGCGCTGAAGGACAAGAAGGTGAAGCGCGTGGTGTTCTACGAGATCACCGAAGGCGCGGTCAAGGAAGCGGTGAAGAATCCCCGCGCCATCTCGATGGAGCTGGTGAACGCGCAGCAGGCGCGACGCGCCCTCGACTACCTCGTCGGCTTCAACCTCTCGCCGCTCCTCTGGAAAAAGATCCGTCGCGGCCTTTCGGCCGGCCGCGTGCAGAGCCCGGCGCTACGATTGATCGTCGAACGCGAACTCGAGATCGAGGCCTTCAAGACGCAGGAATATTGGACGATCCACTTCGACGGGCTGAAGGAAAAGGTACCTTTCACCGCCAAGCTCACCCACTTCCACGGCGAGAAGCTGGACCAGTTCGCCGTGGGCAATGCGCAACGCGAGCTGGAAGTGCGCCAGTTCCTCGAGCAGCACGGCAAGGGCACGGCCCAGGTGAAGGAGGTCGAACGCAAGAGCAAGACGCGCTCGCCCGCCGCGCCGTTCACCACCTCGACCCTGCAGCAGGAGGCGGTGCGCAAGCTCGGCTTCACCACCGACCGCACCATGAAGGTGGCGCAGGGGCTCTATGAGGGGATTGCCGTCGGCAAGGTCGTCACCGGCCTCATCACCTACATGCGCACCGACTCGGTAACCCTGTCCAAGGATGCGGTGAGCGAGATGCGCAGCCACATCACCAAGCATTACGGACCCGACTACCTTCCCAAGGCGCCGGTCGTGTATCGGAGCAGCGCCAAGAATGCCCAGGAGGCGCACGAGGGGATACGCCCCACATCGATCGCGCGCACCCCCGATTCGGTCGCGCCCTACTTGAATGACGAGCAACGCAAGCTCTACGAAATGGTCTGGAAGCGCGCCATCGCATCCCAAATGACCCCGGCAAAATTCGACACGGTGGCGGTGGACTTCCACGTCGGCGGCGCGGGCAACGTGTTCCGCGCCACCGGGCAGACGATGGTGTTCCCGGGATTCTTCGCCGTGTACCACGAGGACCAGGACGACGCGGTGGAGGAGGAGGAAAAGCGCCTGCCCTCGTTCAAGGCGGGCGACGCCGTGCCGATCGAGAAGCTCTACGGCGAGCAGCATTTCACCCAGCCGCCGCCGCGTTACTC
>JANNKG010000408.1:0-18721 GCA_031396185.1 Burkholderiales bacterium
TCGGCCACCAGCGTCTTCGCGGCATCGAGCGTTTCGGGCATGTTGGGGTAGAGGGACTGCGCGTCTCCCAGGACTTCGAGCTTCACCAGCGAGTGCCCGTCGAGGAGCTCGCGCGCGAGCCGCAGCGTGCGTACCGCATCCTGCGCGGTGTAACACCCGGCGGTGTTGGGCAGGATGGTGAAGCGCGACGGGGGCAGCACGTCGAGGAGGTTCGGTTCGGTTCGGCCGCGTTCTGGCCGATATTGGTGCGGCGGATCGCGACCGTGACGATCTCGGCGCCGCTCGCCTCGATGGCGCGGCGCGTCTCGTCGAAATCCCGGTACTTGCCAGTGCCCACCAGCAGGCGCGAGCCGTAGGCCTTGCCCGCGACGACGAGTTTTTCGCGGCTTTCGGCCACGCTAGCCCCCACCTACGGCGATCACCACTTCGACGCGATCGCCATCGGCCAGCAGGGCTTCGCCGAAACGGCTGCGCGGCACGATCTCGCCGTTCCTTTCGATGGCCAGGCGACCGCCGGCCAGCGCCAATTCCTGGAGCAGCTGCGAGAAGGTGAGCGGGGCGGGGAATTCCCGGGGCGCCCCGTTCAATGTGACGCGGATGGGCGCTGACATGGTGGGATTTTACATCTGCTTGAAGAGGTGCGCGTACGCACGGCTCACGGGCAGCTCGGTGCTGCCATCCTTCAGCCGGACGAACACCCGCCCGCCAAGGTCGCGGCGCGTCGAGGCGACGGCGTTCATGTTCACCAGCGTGCTGCGATGGATCTGGCAGAAAGTGTCGGTATCGAGCTGGGGGGCCAGTTCCGCCAGCGGCGTGCGGATCAGCGATTCGCCTTCGCGCGTCATCACGCAGGTGTACTTGTCGGACGCCTGGAAGTACAACACGTCGTCGATCGCGATCTGCTGCACCACTTCGCCCTTCAGCGCACGGACCCAGCGCAGGCGCCCGGCACCGGATCCGGGAAGGGCCGCGGCGAGGCGCGCGAGCACCTGATCGAGCGCGGGTGGTGCCTCAGCGGCCGCGAGCTTGCGCTTCAGCCGCTCGATGCACTTTACGAGGCGCTCGTCGGTGACCGGCTTCAGGATGTAATCGACGGCATCGCGATCGAAGGCCTCCACCGCGTACTGGTCGAACGCGGTCACGAACACCACATGGGTGCGCGTGTCGATGCGCCCAGCGAGCTCCAGGCCGGTGAGCCGGTGAGCCCCGGCATGCGGATGTCGAGGAATGCCACCTCGGGGGCGTGCTCGTTGATGGAACGCAGCGCCTCCACGCCATTGGCGGCGGGCGGCAACACCTCGAGCGCAGGCCAAAGTTGGGCGAGCCGGGCGCGCAGATGCTCGGCGAGGTGCGCCTCGTCGTCGGCGATGAGCGCGGCGGTCACGCCGGCAGCCTCACGGTGACGCGCGCGCCCGAGGGCGAGTTCTCGCCGACCTGCATCGAGGCGCCGCCGCTGTAGAGCAGCTTCAGCCGGTCACGCAGGTTGGCGAGACCCACGCCACCGCGGGTGGTCGCCGCGAAACCCACCCCCGTGTCGGCGATCTCGATCACGACCTGGGCGCCATCGCGCCGCGCGCGGAACGTGACCTCGCCGCCCTCGACCTTGGGCTCGAGCCCGTGGCGGATCGCATTCTCGACGACCGGCTGCAGCAGCATCGGCGCGAGCTCGAAGGCCGCGAGCGCCGGATCCACGTCGATGCGGAAGGTAAGCCGAGCGCCCATGCGCACCTGCAGGACCTGCAGGTAGGAGGCGATCAGCTCGGCCTCGTCGCCGAGGGTGGTGCTGTCGAGGCGCGTGGCGGCAAGGGAGGCGCGCAGGAAGCGGATGAAGCTCTCGAGCATGCGCTTGGCCATTGCGGGATCGGGGTCCACCAGGCTCGCCACGTTGGCGAGGGTGTTGAACAGGAAATGCGGTTCGATCTGCGCCTGCAAGGCGCGCAGGTTGGCGAGCGCGGCCTCGCGCTCGATGCGCTCGACGCGCACGCGCTCGCGCTGGAGCTCGGCCTCGGCACGCGCGTGCTTCTCGCGCGCGAAGTAGATCATCGCGATCATGATCGAGATGATCGCACTCGACACCGCCAGCGAGGCGATCCATCGCGGCTGCAGCATCCATGCGAGGGAGCCCTCCTCGAAAGCGAGCGCCACGATGGCGAACCCGAGGAACACCCCGAGCGTGCTCACCAGGGTGTAGTAAGCGGCGGTGGCCACGGGTCCGAAGCCCCGCGCCCAGGTGTCCAATCCGAGGCGGGCGCTCACGAGGAAGATGCCGTGCAGCGTGTAGCCCACGCTGTTGGCCATGATGAGGCTCATCAGCAGGCCCGCGAACGTGGTGCTCTGCGGCCGGAACATGCCCCCGATCACCCAGAAGGCGAGCCCCAGCAGGCAGTTCCAGATCAAAGTGTAGAGCAGGTCGCGCACCGTTCCGTGCTTCCAGCGCCGGAAATACGGGATCACCTCCAGCGGGTGGAAGTTGTCGATGCCGGAGGTCGCGGGGGGGCAGGGGGGGGAGCTCATGGTTGCGCCATGTTAAGTCGGGTGGCCGCGACCGGCGGGCCCGGTGCGACGAATCGCCGCCGGATGGCGCCAACCGCAGCTGGGCGCGGTAAAATGCCTTGCGAATCGCGGGTGTAGCTCAATGGCAGAGCAGAAGCTTCCCAAGCTTACGACGAGGGTTCGATTCCCTTCACCCGCTCCAGGGCCCGCCTCCGCCCCGACGATTTTTTCGAACCCCGGCGGTGCCGCCCGGTCTTACGGACTGTCACAAATTCCCGGAGATCGACCATGTCACGACTCATGTTCCTCGGTTTGGGTGCGGCCCTGATGTTTTTCGGCGACCCCCAGGCGGGCCGCCAGCGCCGCACCAACGTCGGCAAGCAGATCGACGCCACCCGGCGCCGCATCGGGCACACCCAGGATGTCGTGGTACGCGACGCAACCAACCGCGCCCACGGGTTGCTGGTGGAAACCCGCGGTGCCATCCAGTCGGGCGCGCCCGCCGTGGCCGAGGTCGCGCGCGACGCCATCGCTGCGTGGAACCGACCTCATTGGTCGCCGGCGCAGCGCGCCCTCGCCGGAGCATTTGGCGCGAGCCTTGCCACGGTGGGCTACTTCCGCGGCGGGTTGAAGGGCTTCGTCTACTGCTCCCTGGGCGGCGCCCTTCTCGCCCGCGCCACCCGCAACCAGGACCTGGCCTCGCTGCTCCAATCCCCGCCGATGGCCGCGCACCACTAGCCTCGCGCCGCCCGTCCGGCCGATTGAAGTGCCGCGGTTACACTGCGGCATGGACTTCGCCGCGCGGGTGGTGGGCTGGCAGCTGATCCACGGTCGCCACGGCTTGCCGTGGCAAGGGACACGCGACGCCTACCGGATCTGGCTCTCCGAGGTCATGCTGCAGCAGACCCAGGTCGCAACGGTCGTGCCGTACTACGACCGGTTCCTCGCGCGCTTTCCCGACGTTGCGGCATTGGCGACGGCAACGGAAGAGGACGTCCTCGCGCTGTGGAGTGGCCTGGGCTATTACGCGCGCGCGCGCAACCTGCATCGCGCGGCCCGTGACGTGGTCGAGCGCTTCGGTGGCAGGTTTCCCGCGAACTTCGAGGCCCTCCTGACCCTGCCCGGCATCGGCCGCTCCACGGCTGGCGCGATCGCCGCTTTTGCGTCCGGGGAGCGCCGCGCGATCCTGGATGGCAACGTGCGGCGCGTGATCGCCCGCCACGCGGGCATTGCCGGCAACCCTGCGGATAGCGCCATCGCCGTAAGGATGTGGACCGAAGCCGAGGCGCGCCTCCCGGGCGCGAACATCGAGCGCTACACCCAGGGGATGATGGACCTGGGTGCGGACATCTGCGCATCCCGCCGTCCGGCATGTTTGCTGTGTCCCGTAGCCGCGGATTGCGTCGCGCGCCGCGAGGACCGCGTAGCCGAGCTGCCGGGCAGGCGCGCGCGCGCCGCGCCACGACGCAGGCGCATTGCCATGCTGGTGGTGGTCTCCCGCGGCGAGGTGCTGCTCGAGAAGCGCCCGCCCACGGGAATCTGGGGAGGCCTCTGGTCGCTGCCCGAGGCCGATGCCGGCGAGGCTCCGGCCGCGGCGCTGGCGCGGCAGTGGGGGATGGAGGCGGCCGAGATCCAGCCACTCCCCCCGTTCGTGCACGCGTTCACCCATTTCACGCTGGATGTCATCCCCTGGCGCATCACTCCGCGCAGCGGCCAGCGGATCGCCGCCGACCGTGCCGCCACCTGGCTTTCGCTCGCCGACCTCGCGGGCGCTGCCCTGCCCGCGCCCGTCAGGACGCTGCTCAGATCAGTTGCTGCTGGCGCAGGAAGCGATGCAGGATCGCGACGCGCAGCGCCGGGTCGGTGAGCTCGAGAAGCCTTTGCTTCACATCGGTTCGCAGCGGCAGGATCTCGGCAAGGCGAAACCCCACCCAGCTCGCATCCCCGAACTCGAGGGGTTCGGCGAAGCGCTGCGTGCCGATGCCGGCGATCACCTTGCGCAGGAAGTCCGCGCACTCCGCCACGCCGCTCGCCTCGGCCGCGACCGCCTCGGGCTCGTATTTCTCGATCTCGCCGATGATGAGGCCCTGCTTGTTGACCTCGCTCGAGACGATGCGGAAGCGCTCGAGGCCTTCGGCCTTCACCTTGAGGATGCCGAGATCCTCCATATCGCATGCGGCGATGCGGGCGAGGCAGCCGATCTTCTCGGGTATCGCGGGCGCGCCGACCTCCTGGCCCTCCCTGATGAGGCAGATGCCGAAGGGGCGCGCCTCCTTCAGGCAGCCCTTGGCCATGTCCATGTAGCGCACCTCGAATATCTTCAGCGGCAGCAGCGCGCCCGGATAAAGCACCGTCTGCAGCGGGAAGATCGGAACGGTCTCGCGATTGCGCCCGGCCGAAAACAGTTTCAGTAACAGCAATCTCGAGCCTCGCCCCTCACCCTTTCAGGTCGCGGTGGCGCACCACCACCTGGTATTCGGAGCCAAGGCGCTCGCCAAGCTGGTCGGCGATGTAGACCGATCGATGGCGCCCGCCGGTGCAGCCGATCGCGACCGTGATCGAGGCGCGCTGGTCGAGGATGAAACGCGGCAGCCAGCGCTGCAGGAAGCTCTGGATGTCCTCCACCAGCAGTCCCGCCTGGGTTTCGCGTTCGAGGTAGGCGACCACCTCGGCGTCGTGCCCGGTGAGTTCGCGAAGGGCCGGATCGTAGTGCGGATTGGGCAGCACGCAGCGCGCGTCGAACACGAAATCCGCATCGAGCGGCGGGCCCGCCTTGAAGCCGAAGGACTCGAAGATGAGGGTCATGCGCGCGCCGTCCGAGACCACCAGGTCCTGGATCCACTGGCGCAGCTGCCCGGGCGTGAGCATGCTGGTGTCGATGCGCTGGCCGATCTCGGAGAGCCACGCGAGGACGCGCCGCTCCTCGGCGATGGCGTCGCGAAGCTCGCGCCCGTCGCGAGCGAGCGGGTGCGGGCGGCGCGATTCGGAGAAGCGGCGCACCAGGCTCGCGTCGCTCGCGTCGAGGAAGATCACCCGCACGTCGGTGCCGCGCGCGCGCTCCTTCTCGACGATCGCTGGCAGGCTGCCGAGGCTTTCACGGCTGCGCGCGTCGGCACTGATCGCGACCTTCGGCTCGCCGCGGGCGAGCGAATACTCGGCGAGCGGGGCAATCAGGTCGGCGGGCAGGTTGTCGACGCAGAAATAGCCCGCATCCTCGAGCGCCCTGAGCGCGACGCTCTTGCCCGATCCCGAAACGCCCGACAGGAGCACCAGCTGCATCAATCGGCGGCCTGGTTGCGGCCGGCGGCTTCGAGCCGCATCGCGGCCTCCTGGCGCTCGATGAATTCACGCGTCGAGTCCACGCCGCGCGTGAGCAGGATGTGGTTGCGCACCGCCGCCTCCACCAGCACTGCGAGGTTGCGCCCGGGCGCCACGGCAAGCGTCACCGTCGGGATCTCGACGCCGAGAATGTCCTGCGTGCCCGAGCGGGTGGCGAGCCGGTCCTTGGGCTCGAGGCCGCCCACCGGCATGTCGAGGTGGACCATCAGGCGCAGCACCTTGCGCGGCCTGACCGCGGTCTCGCCGAAGATCGAGCGGATGTTGAGCACGCCGAGTCCGCGCACCTCGAGAAAGTCGCGCAGCAGCGGCGGGCAGCGGCCCTGAATGGTCTCCGGACCAATCTGCTGCAGCTCGACCACATCGTCGGCAACCAGGCCATGCCCCCGCGAGATCAGCTCGAGGGCGAGCTCGCTCTTTCCGATCGAGGAGTCGCCGGTGATCAGGACGCCGATCTCGAGCACGTCGAGGAAAACGCCGTGCAGCGTCGTGATCTCGCCCAGCTCCTGCTGCATATAGGGCCGCAGCACGTTGATCACGTGCTGGCTGGGTTCGGTGGAAGTCAGCACCGGGGTGTTGGTGCGACCCCCTGCGTCGAGCAGCTCCGCCGGCGCGGCGAGCCCGTCTCCCACCAGCACCACGACGGTGTCGCCGCCGACGATGCTCGCGAAGGTCTGCTCGCGCGCGGGCGGCTCGAGGCGCTCGAGGTAATCGAGCTCGCGGGGGCCGAGGACCTGGCCGAGCAGGGGATGGATGAGATTCAGGTGGCCGATCAGCCCCACGCCGGGCTTGTGCAGCATGGCGCCGGTGAATTCGCGCGCGCCGCCCGCCATGCCCGCCGCCCACGCGAGCCCGAGGCGCTCGCGCCGCTCGTCAAACAGCCGCTGAACGCTGAGCCGGGGCATAGGGCGACCACTCGGTGATCAGCCGGTGGGCCGCCTGGATGTCCTGGGCCCCCGCGAGCGCTTCGCGCAGCTCGGCATCGCTGAACATCTGCGCAAGCTCCGAGAGAAGCTGCAGATGCGCTTCCGTCGCGTGCTCCGGCACCAGCATCGCAAACACCAGGTTCACCGGTGCGCCGTCGGGCGACTCGAACGGGATCGCGGCGGCGGTGCGCACGAATGCGCACACCGGCTCCTTGAGGGTCTTGATGCGCCCGTGGGGGATCGCCACGCCGAACCCGAGCCCCGTGGAGCCGAGCTTCTCGCGGTCGAAGAAGCTGTCGAACACGCGCGAGCGCGAGATCTGGCGCGAGTTCTCGAACAGCAGCCCGATCTGCTCGAACAGGCGCTTCTTGCTGCTCACGTCCAAATCGAGGAGGACGTGATTGGCCGGCAGAAGCCTCGAGACCAGGTTCATCGCGCCGCCCTTCCCGCCCTCAGGCCTGGGGGATGCGCTTGATGCCGGCGAAGTTCTTGTGCTCGCCGAAGCGCTCCTTGTGCCGGATCACCTGGCGGTCGAGCTTGTCTACCAACCCGTCGATCGCGGCGTACATGTCACCGTCATGCGCATGCACGTGGATGTCCTTGCCCGACAGGTGCACGTTGGCCTCGATTCGCTGGTCGAGCTTCTCGACCGTCATCACCACGTTCACGTCGATGACGTGCTCAAAATGCCGATTGACGCGCTCCAGCTTCGCGATCACATAGTCGCGGATGGCGGGCGTGATTTCGACGTGGTGGCCGGTGAGGTGCAGGTTCATCAGGGAACTCCTTCTCTGTCTTGACTAGATCGACTTGCGAAGATTGGCCGGCTGGATGTGCATCGCCTCCCGATACTTGGCGACGGTCCGTCTGGCCACCTGGATGCCTTGCTGCGCGAGGATGTCCGAAATGCGGTGGTCTGAAAGCGGCTTCATGTCGTCCTCCGCCGCAACCAGCTGCTTAATGAGAGCACGGATTGCGGTGGCCGAACAGGCGCCCCCGGTGTCCGTTGAAACATGGCTGCCGAAAAAATATTTCAACTCGAATATACCGCGCGGGGTAAGCATGTACTTCTGGGTCGTGACGCGCGAAATGGTCGATTCGTGCAGCCCCACGGCCTCGGCGATCTCGCGCAGCACCAGCGGGCGCATCGCCACCTCGCCGTGCTCGAAGAAGTTCTTCTGGCGATCGACGATGGACTGGGTGACGCGCAGGATGGTGTCGAAACGCTGCTGCACGTTCTTGATGAGCCAGCGCGCTTCCTGCAACTGGCCCGACAGGTGCTTGCCGCCGCCCTCGCGCGAGGCCTGCAGGATATCGGCGTACATCTTGTTGACGCGCAGCCGCGGCATGGCATCGCGGTTGAGTGCGGCGATCCAGCGCGTGCCGCTCTTGCGCACCAGGACGTCGGGAATCACGTAGCGCACATCCCCCGCGCCGAACGCGCGCCCCGGCTTGGGGTCGAGCGTGAGGACCAGCGCGCGCACCTCGCGCAGCTCATCCTCGTCGACGCCGAGCAGGCGCTTCAACTTGTTGAAGTCGCGCGCCGCGAGCACGTCGAGGTGCCGGGTGACGAGCGTGATGGCGGCGTCGCGATGCTCGGAGGAGTCAGGAAGCGCCTTCAATTGCAGCGCCAGGCACTCCTGCACGTCGCGCGCACCAACGCCGGTGGGCTCGAGGTTCTGCACATGGCGCAGCGCTATCTGCAGCTCCTCGATCTCCACGTCGGACATCGCGGCGAGCGCCGACTGGCGCAATTCCTCGAGCTCCTGCTTGAGGTAGCCGTCCTCGTCGAGGTGACCGACCACGAACTCGGCGATCAGCTTGTCGCGCGAGGTGAGGCCGGTGAGCGAGAGCTGGCCGAGCAGATGCTCGTGGAGCGTGGGCTCGGCGGCGGCGAACTGGGTGAAGTCGTCGCGCTCGTCATCGTCGCGGCGCCCGCCCGAGCCCTGCGGTTGCTCGTCGTTGAACCCGGCCTGCTCCTCGTTCAGGCTGGGCTGCTCGTCGCGACGGTCTTCAGCGGCGGTCGGCTGCTCCGCGGCGGCTGCAGGTCCCTCCGAGCCGTTCGGCGGCGGCGCGGCGGGCGCATCCTCGCTGTGGGCGAGCTCGGAGCGCTCGAGCAGCGGATTTTCGGCAAGGTAGCGCTCGAGCTCCTGGTTGAGCTCGACCGTCGACAGCTGCAGCAGGCGGATGGACTGCTGCAGCTGCGGCGTCAGCGTGAGGTGCTGGGAGAGCTTTAGCTGGAGGCTGTGCTTCATGTCGAGGCCCGGGGGAGCGACATCCCGCTAGAGGCGGAAGTTCTCTCCGAGATAGACCTTGCGGACGTCATCATTATAGATGATCTCTTCGGGCTTCCCGAAGGCAAGGACCGCGCCCTGGTTGATGATGTAGGCGTGGTCGCAGATGCCGAGCGTCTCGCGAACGTTGTGGTCCGTCATCAGCACGCCGATGCCGCGCTCCTTGAGGAAGCGGATGATCTGCTGGATGTCGATGACCGCGATCGGGTCGACGCCGGCGAACGGCTCGTCGAGCAGGATGAAGCGGGGGCTGGTGGCGAGAGCGCGTGCGATCTCGACCCGCCTCCTCTCGCCGCCGGAGAGCGAAATCGCCGGGCTCGCGCGCAGGTGGCCGATGTGGAGGTCGCCGAGGAGGGCCTCGAGGCGCGCGCGCACGTCCTCGGGGTCGAGGCCCTGCAGCTCCAGCACCGCGCGGATGTTCTGCTCGACGGTGAGCTTGCGAAAGATCGAGGCCTCCTGGGGCAGGTACGACAGGCCGAGGCGCGAGCGCCGAAAGATCGGCAGGTGGGTGAGGTCCTCGCCGTCGAGCATCACGCTGCCGGCGTCGATCGGGACCAGGCCCAGGATCATGTAGAAGCACGTGGTCTTGCCGGCGCCGTTGGGGCCGAGCAGGCCCACCACCTCGCCGCTCTCCACGGTGAGGGACACGTCGGCCACGACGGTGCGCTTGCGGTAACGCTTCATCAGCCCGGCAGCGCGCAACACGGAGGCGCGCGGCTCGGGTTTCACCAGCGTGAGCCGCTGCGCGGCAAGCGTTGGCGTTGCCGCCATCCCTAGGATTTTCCCGGGTCGGACTTGAGGCTCATGCCCGGGGCCGGCTTCACGTCGCCATCGGGCGCCTTTTTCGGCGGCAGGATGATCACCTTCACGCGCGACTCCGGCGCCGCTGCCTTGCCGGGGGCGGCGCCGGAAGCTTCGGCCAGCTCACGCCGCATGTCGTAAGAGATGAACTCGCCGGCTATCTGGTTCGCGCCGCTTTTCACGCGCGCGCGATCGTACAGCTTGAGCACGTCGTCGCGATCGTCGAATTCGGCCCGCTGCGCTTCGCCGTCGACGTATTCCTCCACCTTGTCGCGCTTCTGGCGAAAGGTGACCGGGGACCCGTTGGCCACGTAGAACTTGTTCTTCTGCGCATCTTCGCGCATGGTCAGTTTCGCAGCCGTGATGCGCATCGTCCCCTGCGTGACCACCACGTTGCCGTGAAAGGTGGTCACCTTGTTGGCGTCGTCAAGCTGCCACTTGTCGGCGACAGTGACGATCTCCTTCTCGCGGTCGGCGCGCTCGGCGGCGGCGGGCAACGCGGCGAAGGCGGCGGCGAGGGCGAAGAGAGGCAGGGAACGGATCATCGGCGCGGCGGCTTGAACGTGGCGCGCACCTTTTCCATGGTGAGCGTGCGAGTGCGGTTGTTGAGTTCGAACGATGCCGCGTCGGCCCGGTTGGATGCGCTTTCCAGCGTCACCGGACTCGAGCCGCGGGCGATGCCCTCTTCGGGCAGCACCAGGATGCGGTCGGTGGTGAGGCGCGTCGCCTCGTTCTTCGCGTCGGCCTCGCGCACCACCAGGACATTGCCTTCTATCAGCACGCGATCGCCGCCTTGCTCGAGGCGGCCATGGTCTGCGGTGACGGTCATCTTGGGCTGCTGAGGCTCGAAGGCCTCGAGGGTGACGGAGTCGAGGAGGGCGGAATCGTCGTCGGGATAATGTACCATCTTCCTCGCTGCGAGCGTGTAGAGCACCCGCCCGTTTTCGTCGAGCTTGCGGGCGTTGAAATTCTCGACCATCAGGTCGGGATCGTGCCGCAGCGACCCGTCGGCGCGCGCCGCGGGCGCCTGCACCAGGGCGTTCAGCCACCCGGTGAGACCGACCAGGAGCGCCAGCACCGCGAGAGGCAGCCACGAGGTCGGGCGGAACATGGTTTAGACCGCCGCCTCACGCTCGAGTTGCCCCTGCGCCCGCAACACGAGCTCGCAGAATTCACGTACCGCGCCGCGCCCGCCCGAAGCCTTGGTCACATAGTGCGCTTCCGCCTTCACGGCGTCCGCGGCGTTCGCGACCGCAACCGCGAGCCCGCAGGCGCGCATCACCGGCAGGTCGGGAAGGTCGTCGCCCACGAAGGCGCACGCTTCGGCCGGCAGGCCGAGGCCAGCGATGACGCGCCTGAAGTCGGCAACCTTGTCCTTCGACCCCTGCATTACGTGCACGATCGCGAGCTCCTCGGCGCGACGCGCGACTGCCTCCGACGAGCGCCCCGAGATGATGGCGACGGCCACGCCCGCGGCCTGCAGCATCTTGATGCCATGCCCGTCGAGGATATTGAACGCCTTGAGCGCTTCGCCCGCGGGGCCCATGTAGATCGTGCCATCGGTGAGCACGCCGTCGACGTCAAAGATCGCAACCCGCACCGCGCGCGCGCGCGCGGCAATGTCCATCAGACCACGCCCGCGGCGAGGAGGTCGTGGAAGGTCAGCGCGCCGACGAGCCTGCCCTCGGGGGACAGGACCACGAGGCGCCCGCCCAGGCCTTTCTGTTCGAGCATCTGCGCCGCCTCGGCCGCGAGGCGTTCGGGGGCGATCGAGCGCGGCCCGGTCGTCATCACCTCGCCCACCGTGACGTTGCGTATGTTGTCGCGCTTCTCCAGCGTGCGCCGCAGGTCGCCGTCGGTGAAGATGCCGAGAAGGCGATTGTCGCGGTCGACCACGCAGGTCATGCCGATGCCCTTCTTCGACATCTCCTCGAGAGCGGCGGGCAGCACCGGATCCTCGGGGCGGTTGCGCGGCAGCTGCTCGCCCTTGCGCATGATGTCGGACACGTGGACGAGGAGCTTGCGCCCGAGGGCCCCGCCCGGATGGTGCTGGGCGAAATCGTCGGATACGAAACCGCGCGCGTCGAGGAGAGCCACGGCGAGCGCGTCACCCAGGGCGAGGGTGGCGGTGGTGCTCGCGGTCGGTGCAAGGTTGAGCGGGCACGCTTCCTTCTCGACCGCGGCGTCCAGGTGTACGTCGGCTTCGCGGGCGAGCGTCGATTGCGGGCGGCCCGTGATCGCGATCACCTTCGCACCCCGGCGCTTGATGACCGGAAGGATGCCGAGGATCTCGCCCGACTCCCCGGAGTAGGAGATCGCGACGACCACGTCCTGCGAAGTGATCATGCCCAGGTCGCCATGGCTCGCTTCGCCCGGGTGCATGAAGAACGCGGGCGTTCCGGTAGACGCGAAAGTGGAGGCGATCTTGCGCGCGATGTGCCCGGACTTCCCCATGCCGGTGACCACGACGCGCCCACGCGTCTCGAGGATCGCGCGATGCGCTTTCAGGAATGCGTCGCCGAGGCGGTCCTTCAAGCCGCTTACCGCGTTCGCCTCGATGTCGAGCACGCCCCGCGCGAGCTCGAGGAAGTGCTCGGCGTCCGAGAGCGCGTGGGGTTGTAGTAGATTCGTCACCAGGGAATTATAAATCCATCCGATGCAAGACGCCCTTCACGTCACCCTGATCCTGCTCGCTTCGGCCGTCGCGGTGGTGGCGCTGTTCCGCCAGATCTCGATGCCTGCGATCCTCGGCTACCTCATCGTGGGCGCTGCCGTGGGCCCGCACGCACTTGGATTGGTCGCCGCGACTGAGGACCAGCGCTACCTCGCGGAGTTCGGGGTCGTGTTCCTGATGTTCTCCGTGGGCCTCGAATTCAGCCTGCCGCAGCTGATGTCGATGCGGCGCATCGTATTCGGGCTGGGGAGCGCGCAGGTCGCCTCAATCCTGTTGCTCGGCATGGCGGGCACGATCGCCGTGGGCGGCTCCTGGCGCGAGGGGATCGTGATCGGCGGCGTGATCGCGATGTCGTCGACCGCGATCATCTCCAAGATGCTCTCCGAGCGCATGCAGCTGCACTCGCCGCACGGCCGCCAGATCATGGGCGTCCTGCTCTTCCAGGACCTCGCGGTGATCCCGCTGCTGGTGCTGATCCCGGCACTCGCGCTCACCGGCGGGGAGATCGCGGGGGCGATCGGCGTGGCGCTCGCCAAGGCGGCGGTGGTACTGGCGATCGTGCTGTTCCTCGGCCAGAAACTGATGCGCCCGCTCTTCAACCTCGTGGCGCGGCAGAAGTCCTCCGAGCTCTTCGTGCTGTTCGTGTTGCTGGTGACGCTCGGCCTCGCCTGGATCACCGAGATCTCCGGGCTGTCGCTCGCGCTCGGCGCCTTCCTCGCGGGGATGCTGATCTCGGAGACCGAATACCGCTACAAGGTCGAGGACTACATCAAGCCCTTCCGCGACGTGCTGCTGGGCCTCTTCTTCGTGACCATCGGCATGCTCCTCGACCTGCGTTCGCTCGCCGAGCACTACATCGCCGTCGCGGTGGTGTTCGCGCTGATCATGCTGGTCAAGTTCGCCGTGATCTTCGTGCTCGCCCGCGCCTTCGGCAACGCCAAACCCACGGCGCTGCGCACCGCGCTGGCGCTCGCCCCCGCGGGGGAGTTCGGCTTCGTGCTGCTGGCGCTGGCGACGCGCCACTCGACGCTCGATGCGACCACCCTCCAGGTCGTCCTGGCCGCGACACTGCTTTCGATGCTCGCGTCCCCCCTGGTTCTGGCGCGCATGGAGACGATCGTGCTGCACTTCATCCAGAGCGAGTGGACGCAGCGTGCGGTGGCCCTCCACAACCTCGCGGTCAAGGCGATGGCGCAGAAAGGGCACGTGATCGTGTGCGGCTACGGCCGCAGCGGCCAGGCGCTCGCGCAGTTCCTGGAGCGCGAGAAGATCGCGATTATCGCCCTCGACTCGGACCCCGAGCGCGTGCGCCAGGCGGCCGCGGCGGGCGACTCGGTGGTGTTCGGCGACGCTTCCCGGCGCGAGGTGCTGGTGGCGGCGGCGCTGTCGCGCGCGACCGCGGTGGTCGTGACGTTCGCCAATACCCACAAGGCACTCGCGATCCTCGCCCATGTGCGCGAGCTGCGCCCGGAGCTTCCCGTAATCGTGCGCACGCACGACGATTCCGACGTGGGCCGCTTGCGCGAGGCCGGCGCCGCGGAGATCGTGGCGGAGGTGGTGGAAGGATCGCTGATGCTCGGAATCCAGACCCTGATGCAGCTCGGCGTGCCGTTGAACCGGGTGCTGCGGCGCTTGCGCGACGCGCGCCAGGACCGCTACAAGCTGATGCGCGGCTTCTTTCCGGGCGTCACCGACGCCGAAGCCGCCGACGTCGAGCAGCCGCGGCTGCGCACCCTCGTCGTGGGCGCTTCAGCAGCGGCGGTGGGCAGCACCGTCGGCGCCCTGAACCTCGCCGGAATGAACGTGCAGGTCACCGCCGTGCGCCGCACCGGCACGCGCGAGGTGAATCCCTCACCCGAAACCCTCATCAAGGAAGGCGACGTGCTGGTTCTCCTCGGCACGCAGGGAAACCTTGCGAAGGCCGAAATCCGCATCCTGCAAGGCTAAAAAATGAAAACGGCCCGCGCGGGCGAGCCGTCGGAACGATCCGGGGCGTTAGAAGGTGAGGCAGACGGTATAGGGCGCGGCTTCATCGATCGCCGCGGTCGCTACCGCAGCCGTGCCGAGGGCAGCGGCGTCAAGCACCGCACGCATCGAGCCGGCGGCGGTGTTGCCGTCGTCCATCTGGATGTCGAGCTGCTTCACGAACTTGCCGAGCAGGCCCTTGGAGCAGATCTGGTAGGTGCCGGTCATGCCGGTGATGTGAATCTGGGCAGCGGTGGTGCTGCTGATGCCGATGATGCCGCCCACCGCGTTCTTCGGAACGTATTCCGGGTCGGCGACGGCCGTGGGGCCCGCGGCGAGGTTGGACAGGCGCACGTGTTGCCAGAAAAGGAACGACTCGTCGGCCGGGGCCACCGAATTCCAGCTGCCGTTGATCACGCCGTTGCCGACGGGGCCGGCGGTCGAGAGTGTCGCGCCGTTGACGTGGGTGGTGACCTGCGCGTCATCGCCCGGCAGCGCCTTGAACTTGTCCTGGAAGGCGTAGATGTAGGTGGGAATCACGCGGAAGTCGTTCGCGATGTTCTTCACCTTGGCGCTGTTGATCAGCTCCTGGCCCTTGAGGATGCCGCCGAGAAGGAGCCCGATGATGACGAGCACGATGGCGATCTCGACTAGGGTGAATCCCGATTGTTGCGATTTCATCTGTTTCTCCTGTTATTTCGTTTTAGTCCCTGCCAGGTACTGAGCAACGGCCATGCCAACTTTTCAAGTATCTGTTAGATAACGGTTTATAGTCCGTTGGCCCTCGGAAAGCCGGTCGGACAAGGGTGACGTGTCGGGAATCCGAACGGTTTTTGTCGGCTTTCCGACACCGGCGGCCTTCCCAACCGTCAGGGGGAGGTTTGTTATCCTCGCGGCACCCCGTCCGGATTCCCGCCTTGGCGTTCCCCCGACCCAGCATCTCCCGCCTGGCCCACCTGATCGTCGCAGGCCGACGCTGGGTGGTTCTCGCGATGCTCCTCGCCCTGCATGCATCTCTCGTGTCGGAGCCCGGAGGCGCGTTCCAGCGGCTCTGGCTGCTGGTGCATTTCGGGTTTTTCCTGTTGTGGCAGCCGTTCTACGCCACCGAGCGCGAGCTCGACGTCTTTTCCGTCGTGATGTTGCTGGCGATCACCGCCGCCACGCTCTACTTCATTGCCGGCTGGATGATCGTGATGTGGCTGCTGCTACTGCTCGGCATCCTCGGCGGGCGCGTATTCACGGTGCAGGCCGAGCGGCGCAACCGCTTCTACCTGGTGGCCTTCGCCTACGTGCTCACCATGCTCCTGCTGTGGGGCGTCCCCGCCCTGATCCTCGCCGAGCAGGCGGTGATCCAGAACGTCTCGCGCTTCGTGCGCCTCGTCCTGCCCCTCGCACTGGTGGCACTCGTGGTGCTGCCCTTTCCCGAGGAAGACGACGCAGGGCAGGTATTCGACTTCTTCTACGCAGTGCTGGTGTTCCAGCTTTGCGTGGTGCTGGTCCTGGGCTCGATCGTGCTCATGCGTTTCACCGACGGCGACTACGTGAGCTCGGTCCTGCTCACCGTGACGGGCTTCGGCTTCGCGCTTTTCGTGTTTGCCGTGTTATGGAACCCGATGCGTGGCTTCGGGGGCCTCAGCACCTACTTCTCGACCTACCTCATGTCGGTGGGCATGCCCTTCGAGCTGTGGATGCGCCGCATCGCGGAGCTCGCCGAGACCGAGCCCGAGCCGCGCCGCTTCCTCGAGGAAGCCCTGCGCGAGATCGCGGCGTTTCCGTGGATGAGCGGCGGGCGCTGGAAGTCTCCCGATGGTGAGGGCGGCTTCGGCTCGGAGAGCCAGCACTCGACGCGTTTCGCCTACCACGGCCTCGAAATCGTGTTCCACACCAAGATCGACATGTCGCCGGCGCTCTTCCTGCACATGCGCCTCCTCGCGCAGGTGGTGGGCGAGTTCTATGAAGGCAAGCGGCGCGAAAACGCCCTCAGGCAGCACGCCTACCTGCAGGCGGTCCACGAGACCGGGGCACGCCTCACGCACGATGTGAAGAACCTGCTGCAATCGCTCTTCGCGATCACCTCCATGGCGCCGAAGGACCCGGCGGACGGCTACATGGGCTTGTTGCAGCGCCAGTTGCCCCAGCTCACGCGGCGGCTGCAGGCCACCCTCGACAACCTGCGTTCGCCGGAGATCGCGACGTCCGAGCTGCCGATGCGCGCAAGCGCCTGGTGGCAGGAGGCGGAGCGACGCCTCGCCGGCAGCGACATCGCGCTCGAAGCCGCGATCACCGCCGATGGCAACGTGCCGGCGGCGCTGTTCGATGCCTTCGTGGAGAACACCGTCGGCAACGCCCGCGCCAAGGCGCAGCGCGAGACCGGGGTCGCCATCCGCATGCGCTTCGAGTTCGCGCCCGGCCATGTGGAGCTGTCGGTGAGCGACAACGGGTCCGCCGTTCCCGAGAGCGCCACGCAGCACCTCTTCCGCGAACCGATCGAGCGCCAGTCGGGACTGGGAATCGGCCTCTACCACGTCGCTCGCCTCGCCACGCAGGCGGGCTATCGACTCGAGCTTGCCGCCAATCGAGACGGCGAAGTGTGCTTCAACCTCATGCATGGCAGCCGCGGCGACGCGCTTTCAGCTCCCGGGCAACGCTGAGATCGTTTCCTCGAGGCCGCGACGCCAGTCGGGGATGTGCACGCCGAAGGCGCTCTCCAGCCGAGCGCTCGACAACACCGAGTTCGCGGGACGCTTCGCCGGCGTCGGATACTCACGCGTCGCGATCGCCACCAGCCGCGGCGCGGGCGCCACCAACCGCCCTTGCCGCGCCGCCTCGTCGAAAATCGCCGCGGCGAAACCGAACCACGTGGTGGTGCCGCCGGCGGTCGCATGATAGAGGCCGGACGCAGCGCCCAGATGGTCGACCTCCGCGCGCGCGATGGCGTCCATGTCGCCATCGCGATCGAGCAGCTCGCGAACCAGGCGCGCGAGGCTGCGGCTCGAAGTGGGCGCGCCGCGCTGGTCATCGACCACGCGCAGCTCGCGACGCACCGCGCCAAGGCGCAGCATGGTGAGCAGGAAGTTCTTGCCGCGGGGGCCGTAGACCCAGCTCGTGCGCAGCACCAGGTGGCGGCAGCCGGACGAGGCGACCGCCCGCTCGCCCTCGAGCTTGGTGCGCCCGTAAATGCCCAGCGGGCGGGCGGCATCGGCCTCGACGTACGGCGCGCCCTTGCACCCGTCGAACACATAGTCGGTGGAAAAATGGATGAGCAGCGCGCCCGCGCGCTTCGCCTCCTCCCCAAGCACGCCCGGCGCGGTCGCGTTCACTGCGTGCGCCGCATCCACGTCCGACTCGGCGGCATCGACCGCGGTATAGGCGGCGGCGTTGACGATCACGTCGGCACGCGCCTCGCGAACCCGCTCGACGATCTCGCCGGGACGCGCGAGATCGAGGGTGGAGCGGTCATGGGCAATCACTTGCGCGCGGCCCGCCAGCTCGCGCGCGACCTCGGCCCCCACCTGGCCGCGGGCGCCGGTGACCAGAACGCGAATCACGGGAAGGTGTCCGCGCGCTCGAGCGGCGTGCCGGCGGCGTCCTTGGGCTTGAGCAGGGGCGTGCCTTCGAGCGGCCAGTCGACGCCGACGGCCGCGTCATTCCAGAGCAGCGTGCGCTCGTGCTCCGGCGCGTAGTAATCGGTGGTCTTGTAGAGGAACTCCGCCGACTCCGACAGCACCAGGAAGCCGTGCGCAAAGCCTTCGGGCACCCACATCATGCGGCGGTTGTCGGCCGAGAGCCTCTCGCCCACCCAGCGCCCAAAAGTGGGCGAGGCCCGGCGCATGTCCACGGCCACATCGAACACCTCGCCCGTCACCACGCGCACCAGCTTGCCCTGCGCCTGCTGCACCTGGTAGTGCAAGCCGCGCAGCACGCCGCGCGCCGAGGCCGAATGGTTGTCCTGCACGAACTCGATCGGGCGCCCGGCGATCGCGTCGAAAGCGCCCTGGTTCCAGCTCTCGAAGAAGAAGCCGCGCGCGTCGCCGAAAACCTTCGGCTCGATCACCAGCACTTCGGGTATTGCGGTCGGGATGGCTTTCATCAGAACACCCGGTCACGAAGCACCGCGAGCAGGTACTGGCCGTAGGAGTTCTTCTTCATCGCATCGGCGAGGCGCTCGAGCTGCGCCGAATCGATATACCCCATGCGAAACGCGATCTCCTCCGGGCACGCGATCTTGAGGC
>JANNKG010000427.1:0-2269 GCA_031396185.1 Burkholderiales bacterium
ACATCGGCGTCTCCGGCGACGGTGACTCGCTGTCGATCGGCTTCGGTCAGTTCGCGCACGCGATCCGGCGCAACGTCAACATGCTGTACATCTGCGAGAACAACGGGGTCTACGGCCTCACCAAGGGGCAGTTCTCGGCGACCGCGGACCGGGGCTCGAAGGCAAAGCGCGGCGCGATCAACCCGGACGAGGGCATCGACCTGGTGCTGATGGCGCTCCAGCTCGGCGCCACCTACGTCGCGCGCAGCTTCTCCGGCGACAAGGGGCAGCTGGTGCCGCTCATCAAGGGGGCGCTCAGCCACGAGGGAGCGGCGTTCATCGACGTGCTGTCGCCGTGCGTGGCATTCAACAACCATGACGGCTCGACCAAGAGCTACGACTACGTGCGCGAACACAACGAGGCGGTCAACCAGCTCGACGTGATCACGGTCCACAAGGAAATCACCACGCAGTACGCTCCGGGCGCGGTCCAGGAGGTGCGCCAGCATGACGGCTCGGTGATCCGGCTGCGCAAGCTCGACGAGAAGTACGACGCCTCGGATCGCATCGCGGCCATGACCTTCGTGCAGTCGCGCTATGCCATCGGCGAGATCGTCACGGGGCTTCTTTACATCAACCACGCCCCTCGCGACCTCCACGACAGCCTCAACACCGTGCCCCTGCCGTTGAACCAGCTGGGCGAGCGCGAGCTGTGCCCCGGCGCCGCGGCCCTCGACAAGCTGAACGAGAGCATGCGTTGAAGGTAATCGACCTGCGCAGCGACACCGTCACCCGTCCCTCGCCTGCGATGCGCGACGCGATGGCGAAGGCCGAGGTGGGGGATGACGTCTTCGGCGACGATCCCACCGTCAATCGGCTGCAGGAAATTTGTGCGGCACGATTCGGCATGGAAGCAGGGCTCTTCTTTCCCTCCGGCACGCAGTCCAACTGCGCGGCGCTCATGGCTCACTGCCAGCGCGGCGACGAAGTGATCGTCGGGCAGGAAGCGCATACCTATCGCTATGAAGCGGGTGGCATGGCGGTGCTCGGTTCGATCCAGCCGCAGCCGTTGCAGAACCGGCCCGACGGCACGCTGGATCTCGCGGAAGTGGAAGCAGCGATCAAGCCCGACGACTCGCATTTCGCGATCACCAAGCTGCTGGCACTCGAGAACACCATCGGCGGCAAGGTGCTTTCACGCGCCTACATGGCCGAAGCGATCGCGCTCGCCCGCCGCCGCAAGCTCGCGATCCACCTCGACGGCGCGCGCATCTTCAACGCGTCGGTGAAACTCGGTGTGCCCGTGGACCAGCTCTGCGAGGGATTCGACACGGTGTCGGTGTGCCTGTCGAAGGGATTGGGAACGCCCGCCGGGACCGTGCTGGTGGGCCGCAAGGATCTCATCGAGCGGGCGCACCGCGTGCGCAAGATGCTGGGCGGCACCATGCGCCAGGTGGGCATCCTCGCCGCATCAGGCGTCTACGCCCTCGAGCACAACGTCGATCGCCTCGGGCAGGACCATGCCAACGCCGAGCGGCTCGCCAAGGGGCTCATGGCGATGGGACTCAAGGTCGAGCCCCCGCAGACCAACATGGTGTTTGCCGCGATCCCGAAGGATTCGGTGGCTGAGCTCGGGCATCACCTGCAGGCCCACGGCGTGATTGCGCTCGTCTACCCGAGGCTGCGCCTGGTCACGCACCTCGACGTCGATGCCGCGGACATCGATCGCGCCCTGTCGGTCTTCGCCGGATTCTTCCGTACGGCCCGGATTCAGGCGGCCGGCTGACGCGCTCGCGCCAGCGCATACTGGTTCCTGCTTTTCAATCGGGAGTACGCGGAATGAAAAAGACCTTGCTGCCAATGCTGGTCGCGCTTTGGGCCGCCGGATCGGCATGGGCCCAGCTGATCGTCGATACGGCCTACGTAGAAGCCGCGGCCCGCGCCGGCGCTCTGGTGTGGGATGCCCGCGACGAGGCCGAGTACGCGAAGGGCCACGTGCCCGGCGCGGTCAACATCGGCAACGTGGGCGACGTCTTCAGGGACGCCAATCGTGAGGATCCGCCCTCGGCCGCCGCGGCAGCGAAGATCTTCGGTGGCGCCGGCATGAACATCCTGGCGAGAGAGGTGATCGTGTATTCCACCAAGGGCGATGCCTTCGGCTACTACGGGGCGCGCATGGTGGAGTACTACGGCGGCAAGCACGCAAAGGTTTATCACGGCGGCATCGACGACTGGAAGTCCGCGGGCAAGGCCCTCGAGACGGCGCCGACCACGCCGCAGCCGATCACCC
>JANNKG010000431.1:0-7021 GCA_031396185.1 Burkholderiales bacterium
CTGCTGCAAGCCTGCTCGCGGGCGCGGGCCACGTCCTTGCCGTGATCCCGCTCGCGCGCGCCGAGTTACGGCATGCGCTCGAGGCCGCGGGCTGCGAGATCCTCGAGACCGATCGCACCACGCGCGGGATGGGTGCGAGCCTCGCGGCCGGCGTCGAGGCAAGCGCGCGCGCGGCGGGCTGGATCGTGGCCCTCGGCGACATGCCGGTCATTCACGTCGACACCATCGTGGCGGTGAGGCGCGCGCTCGAAGGCGGCGCACGCATCGCGGCACCGTTCGATGCGAGCGGGCGGCGGGGGCATCCGGTGGGATTCTCCTCCGCATTGCTGGGCGAGCTCCTCGCGCTCGACGGCGATGCTGGCGCGCGCGCAATCCTGGAGCGACATGCCGACGCGATTGCGCGAATCGAAACGCAGGACTCCGGGATCTTCATCGATATCGACACGCCGCAGGACCTCGCGGCGCTTCTGCAAGACGGACCTAGCGGGGAATGAACTGCCCGGTGCGCGGATCGACGTAGCCACCGAGCGTTTCGTGCAACACGTTGCCGGTGCGCGGATCGACGGCGAAGCGCCCACTGGGCGTCGTGGCCGCGCCGCTACGCGGAATCAGGAGGGACTTCGGCGGTTCGATGATCTCCATGCGCGCGACACCGCCGGCGGGAGGCAGCACGGGCGGGGCGATGTTCACCGGTTCGACCACCGACGGATAGGGCTCGATCGCGGCTCGTACGACGCGCTTCTCGCCGGCGGTGCGGCCGCGTGCCTGGCCGGCGGGACTCTTGAGAAGCCCCGACAGTTCCTCGCGCGCGGCCTCGCGTTGGGGGAGCGTCGAATCGCGGGCGATGATGACTTGCTGCAGCTCGCGCATGCGCGAGCCCACCTCTTCGGGCGGGGGCCACTGCGTGGTCTCCACCGCAAGCGCCGGGGCGGCCGCGAGGATTGCACCCGCCGCGGCGAGGCGCAGGTTCATCGCTAGCCCTTCTTCAACGGCGGATACTTCTCGCCGGCCTCGATGCGCACCTTGAGGATGTTCTGTTTCGGCGGCAACGGGCACGTCGTGTACTCGCTGAAGGCGCACGGGGGGTTGTAGGCGCGATTGAGGTCGAGCCTGAAGGGCACGCCGGGCTGGGGCTTTTCCTCGACATACAGGAAGCGGCCGGAGCCGTACGTCGTGTCGCCGGCGGTGGAGTCCTTGAAGATGATGAAAAGGCCGGTGTCGTCGCCCACCACGTCCAGCCGGTAGGGGCGCCCGAACACCTCGAACTCGACGTATCCCGGCGCGGGCTCGTCGGAGATTTCGTCGAGCACGTTCACGATCGCGATCTTGCGCGGCGGGTCGTAGGGCACGAACTTCGCCGCCACGCGGTAGTTGTCGTCCACGTCGTACCACACGCGGCCGCCGAACGACTTGCGCACCTCGCTCTGGTTGTCGGCGAGCCGCAGGATGTAGCGACCCTCTCGCTCGATGATGTGGAAGGCCGTGCGCCCGGCGCTCACCCAGTCGCGCTTCTCAGCGGATGTGCCCATCACGCGGTCGGAGAACTCCCCGTCCCACGATTTCATCCTGAAGCCCTCGACCAGCTTCACGGTGACCTTGCCGGACTCCACCCACACCGAGCCCATGCCGACGGGGCCGAGCCCCTTCGGAAACACGACGTCGTTCTTCTCCCCGGTGCCGAACGTGTTCTCGCCCGGCTTCAGGACGTAGCGTCCGGCCAGCGTGAGCCAGCCGTTGTCGCGGCGCAGGCCTTCCTCGGCCTTGGCGCGCCAGTCCTTCACCGATTTGGCGTAGGCCGGATCGGCGGCGATGACCTGGGCGAGGGCGGGGGTGGCGATAAGAATCCCCACCGCGGTGATTGCTTTCGTTAATATGTTCATAACCTGATTTTAGTCCTCTGCCCTTCGACATTGAAACCCGCACAAAAAATCCTCTGCGCCCTCGTTTTCGCCGCCGCCCTTGGGGCGACCGACGCGCAAGCCGTGTATCTCGACGCGGGCGGACTCGGCCAGGCGCTCATCTATCCGTACTACACGACGCGTTCAGTCGACGGCAACGCGTTCCACACCTACCTGTCCGTGGTGAACACCACCTCGAGCTCCAAGGTGGTTCGTGTGCGCCTGCGCGAGGGCCGCAATGGCCGCGAGGCGCTCAACTTCAACCTCTACCTGGCGCCCAACGACATGTGGACCGGGGCCGTCGTGCCCGAGGGCGACGGCGCCAAGATGATTTCCGTCGATGCGTCGTGCACCAATCCGCCAGCCTTTACGACCGCTGTTCCCGGCTTGGGCGAGAGGCCGCTCACGTCTTCCAGTTACACCGGTGCGAATGCCGACGGCAAGGGCGAGGAGTTGAGCCGCGTGACCGAAGGTTTCGTCGAGATGATCGAGATGGCGACGCTGCGCAGGGGTTCGACGCCTGACGTCGCCGTCACCCATGTCAACGGGATCCCCGATCAATGCGCGCTGGTCGAGGGCTCAAACGTGACGCTGGCGGGCGCGTTGGAAGCGCCCACCGGCGGACTGATGGGAACGCTCACGCTGATCAACGTCGCAAGCGGATTGGATTTCACCGTCAACGCCGAGGCCTTGGCGTCGCTCACCACGCAGCCGTTCTATCGCAACTTCGACAGTCCCTATCCCGACTGGAACGCCGCCGAGGTGACGCCGGTGAGCGAAGTCACCACCGGCGGCAAGCGCTTCCGGATGCTTTGGGCTCGCGGCGTGGATGCGGTCTCCTCGGTGCTGATGCAGTCCGCTACCGAGAACGAGTTCGTGCTCGACACCTCTTCCGCGTCGCGGTCGGACTGGGTTTTCACGGCGCCTACGCGGCGCTTCTACCTGACGGCGGCGGGCGAGGCGACAGCGCCGTTCAGCGAGCGGGCCGAACCCGGGAGGGACGGATTTCTCGGGTGCCAGCTTGCCGAGGTCTCGTCGTTCGACCGTGAAGCGCAGCGCAGCCAGAGGTACTATTGCGACTCGCTTTGCCCGTCGGCGCCCATCGAATACATCTGTTACGCAGCGTCGCTGTGGACCATCCAAAACGCCGCCGCGCACATGGGACCGGTGGTGGGATCCCTCAATCCGGCGGAGCTGAATCGCGTCACCGACACGTTTCAGAATGGCTGGATCCGGGTGAGCCCTTCGAACGTGGCGTCGATGACGACGGGCCTCGTGTCGCTGCCGACATCGTCCGCCGTCGATCTGCGCACGAATGTCGCGATTGCCGGGTCGTTCCGAGTGCTCGGGCTTCCAATGGCCGGGTTTCTGATGCGCACTTTCAGGAACGGCAACCTGAATTGCGCCGCCTCGACCTGCCAGGGTAATTATGGGGGCGCTTTCCCCCACAAGCCGATGCGCTCGATCGTTGCGGTCCCATGAGGAACGCACTGCGTCGATTGATCGTTGGATCTCTCATGTCCGCGAGCCTTGCTGCGACCTCCGCGCGCGCCGTGTACGTGAACGGTGACGGCACTGGTCAAGCGTTGATCTACCCGTACTACGCCGCTACTGCGAACCTGGGCTGGAACACGTACCTGAGCGTCGTGAACCACTCAGTGGACACGAAGGTGATTCGCGTGCGCTTCCGCGAGGGCCGCAATGGGCGCGAGGTGATGTCGTACAACCTCTACCTGGCGCCCAACGACGTCTGGACCGGAGCGGTGCTTCCCTCCGTGACCACCGAAGGGGCGCGCTTCATCACGATAGACTCTTCGTGCACCAACCCCGGCGTGACGTTTCCGGTCGGCGACGATTTCCGCAACGCGGCATTCAGCGGCGCCAACAGCGACGGCCTGGGCGAGGGCCTAGACCGGACTCGCGAGGGCTACCTGGAAATGATCGAGATGGCCACGCTAACCGGCGAGCCTGCCGCCGCTGCCGTTCCCGTGGTCGAAAATGGCCGGTGTTCCGAGCTCCAGGGAACCAACCTGTCTTTCACAGGCTTCGTCCAGCCGCCCACAGGGGGCCTCTCGGGCACGCTTACGCTGATCCAGATCACGACCGGCATGGACTTCACCGTCAACGCCACGGCGCTCGCGGACCTCACGACGCTGCCGTTCTATCGCAACATCGGCGATCCCTATCCCGACTTCAACGCTGCCGAAGTGCGGCCCGTGACGCACATGACCGCGGACGGCACGAGCTACAAGCTGGACTGGACGCGCGGAGTCGACGCGGTCAGCGCGGCGCTCATGAGTTCGGAGGTGCTGAACGAGTACGTGCGAGACCGGGGGACGCTTTCGCAGACCGACTGGGTGCTGACTTTTCCCACCCGACGCTTCTATGCGGCCGGCGAGGCTCCGTTTGCACCGCTAACTCCCGAACAGAGGGGCCGCAACGTCGAGATCACTTGGTATAACCGCGACACATATGTCAACTCTCCCGGAGGTGCTTGCGGCTTCGGCGGGACCTTTTGCCTGCCGCCAACCGCCCTAAGCGCCGCATCGATCCTGCCGATCGTGTCCGACGAAATGTCGGCCAGCCCCGTCCTGGGCTCGCAGAATATCTTGCCGCACATGAGCGGCATCAATCCCATCTTTCCCGCGGGCTGGGCTAGCCTCGCGCTCTCGCCGGAGGATTTCAAGCTCACCACCACCGACTCGTTCGCACGGGATCTCGCGACCGGCGACTCCCGTTCGGGCCGTTTCGTCGTCGGTGGCCTGCCCGTGGTGGGCTTCATGATGCGCACCTTCCGCAATGGCCTGTTGTTGTGCTCCGATTTCGGCGCCCCGACGAACGGCTGCCAGGGCAACTACGGCGGCGCATTCCCGCACCGTTACCGCCGCTCGATCGAGCCCGTGACCATCGGTCCGTAGTTCAGGCCCCGAGAAACTCGCACAGCAATCGATGAAAGTGGTGCACCCCGCGCTCGCGCGTCGGTGAGTAACGCCCCTGCGTGTAGAGCCGCGAGCGCACGCCGCGCTGCACCGCTTCGACGATCGCCTCGTCCTCGGCCTCGACGCGATCGAGTCCCGCACCCGCGCCTGATTCAAGCTTCGACTCGTCCCACACGAACGCGCGAAAGAGAACGCGCGTGCGATCGATCGCCCGCGGCTCCACCAGGTTGAGCGACAGGCCCCACGGATAGAAGTTGAGCATCAGGTTCGGAAACACCCACCAGTAGCGCGCTGCGAGGCGCCCCTGCTTGTCGTGGGCCAGCTGCAGGTTGGAATAGCGATGCAGCTCGCTCGAGTACCCGGCGTAGTCGACGACCTCGTTCAGGCCCGCGTGCACGAACGGAATGTGGAAGCCCTCGAGGTAGTTCTCGACGTAGAGCGCCCAGTTCGCATTCACCAGGTACTCACGATCGCGCGACGCGTCGTGGGTGAGCTGCGCCACCGGGTCGCCGGCGACGCTCGCGAGCGCCGCCGCAAAAAATTCGTCGAACGGCGCCACGGGATCGAGGGACGCAAAGGCCTGGCCCGCCCACTCGCCGAAGGCCACCCGCGGCAAGTTGTCGGACGCCGCGGGGAAGTTCTTCGCATCCTGGAACTCGGGCATGAAAGTCATGCGCCCCGCGAGGTCGAAGCGGCGCGAATGGTAGCCGCAGCGGATCTGCTTCGCGTGGCAGGGCGCTCCCACGATGATGTTGCCGCGATGGGTGCAGACATTCGACATGCACCGCAGGGCCCCGTCGGCATCGCGCGTGATGAGGAGCGGCTCGTCGAGGTAGCCCGGCAGCAGCGTGCGCGGCGCGAGGGACTCGGGCGCGGCCACGTCGTCGAGCGTGCCCAGCCACTGCCAGGTGCGCGCAAACACGCACTCCTTCATGCGAGCGAACGCCGTGGCGTCCGAATAGAACGTGCCGGGCAGCATCGCGGCGACGGTGATGTCCGGATCGATGGCGTAGGGGACAGAGCCCATATTCTTCACGCCAAATCTACCGATCTGTCCCCAGCGCCGCTAGCACCGCGGCGGGCTCGAGGGTCTCGAGGCAGTTGGTATGCCCCAGCGGGCAGATGCGCGCGAAGCACGGGCTGCACGACAAGTGGAGCGAGATCACGCGTGCCTTGGCCGAGAGGGGAGGCGTGAACGCGGGGCTGGAGGAGCCGAAGAGTGCGGCCGTCGGACGGTCGAGCGCGGCGGCGATGTGCATCAGGCCCGAGTCATTGGTGACCACGCGGGTGGCCAGCGACAAAAGGTCGATCGCCTCGTCGAGCGAGGTGCGGCCGGCGAGGTCCTGGCAAATCCCGCCGGACAGGCGCTGGATCTCGGCGGTGATGTCCGCATCCTTCTGCGAACCGAAGAGCCACACCTGGAATCCGCGCCCCACCAGATCCTGGGCGAGGCGGGCGAAGTGTCGCGTGGGCCAGCGCTTCGCCGGGCCGTATTCGGCACCGGGCGCGAACGCGGCAACCGGCCTCGACACGTCGAGCCCATATTTCGTGACAGTCGCCTCGCGCGCCGCGGCATCCACTTCTAGGCGCGGGTTCGGCAGGGGCCGGCGAAATGCCTCGCCCTCGCCCTGGGCCAGGGCCGCGTAGCGCTCGACGATCAGGGGGAGCGCGGCCTGGTCGAGATGGCGCAAGTCGTTCAAGAGGCCGTAGCGCATCTCGCCGCGCCAGCCGGTACGCACCGGAATTCCCGCGTGCCACGGGATGAGAGCCGACTTGAGCGAGTTCGGCAGGACCACGGCGCGGTCATAGGCGGGAAGCGTCTTTGCGAAACGCCGCCGCTCGCCGAGGCGCAATTCGCCGTGGCCGAAGGGCAGCGAATGGGTCGCTGCCACCTGCGGCATGCGGCGATATACCGGCAGCGCCCACGGCGGGCCGAGCACGTCGATCGTGCCGTGCGGATCGGCGCCCTTCAGCCTGACGAGCAGCGGGTGCGACAGAACGGCGTCGCCTACCCAAGACGGGGCTACGACGAGCGTTCGGGGCATGTCAGGCGCGGTTCAGGAAGCGCAGAGGTTCGCAGAGGGCTCGCAGAGGATACGCGAGAGGAAACCTGTTGGAGGTTCGGTTCGTGCACGCAGAATCGCGAATGGTCGAACCCCTTTTCCTCTGCGTATCCTCTGCGAG
>JANNKG010000455.1:0-19470 GCA_031396185.1 Burkholderiales bacterium
CCCTGGAGCGCGCGTGAGAGCCTGGCTCCTCGCCACCGTTCTGATGCTGGCGAGCCTGGCGTGCGCGGCCCACAAGTCGAGCGACAGCTATCTCGCGCTCAAGGTGCAGGGCACCTCGGTGAGCGGCCAATGGGACATCGCCCTGCGCGACCTGGATTTCGCGATGTCCCTCGATGCCGATGGCGATGGTGCGATCACCTGGGGCGAGGTGCGCGCGCGCCATGGCGAGATCGCCGCCTACGCGCTGGGCGCGCTTGCCCTGCGGGCCGATGGCGTCGTGTGCACGTTGACCGCCGCTCGCCACCGGGTCGATGACCACAGCGACGGTGCCTACGCCGTGATGTCGCTTGCCGGGACCTGCCCCGCCGAAGCACGCGCGCTGGAGGTCGATTACCGCCTTCTCTTCGAGCGCGATGCGCAGCATCGGGGCCTGCTGAAACTCGATCTCGGCGGCGAAGTCCGCAGCGCCATCTTCTCCGCGGATCGCCCGGCCCAATCCTTCACGACGCGCGACGCCTCCCGTCCGCAGCAATTCGCCACCTTCGTCGCCGACGGCGTGAAGCACATGGCGACGGGAATCGACCACATCCTCTTCCTTCTCGCGCTGCTGCTGCCGGCCGTACTGATTCGCAGGGACGGCCGGTGGGAGCCCGCCGGTGAACTGCGCTCGACCCTGCTCAAGGTGACGGGCATCGTGACGGCATTCACAGTGGCGCATTCGATCACGCTCACCCTCGCCACGCTCGGCATTGCGAGCCTGCCGTCGCGCTGGGTCGAGGCGGCGATCGCCGCCTCGGTCCTCCTCACCGCCCTCGACAACCTCGTCGCCTTCCTGCCGCGGCGCCGCTGGATCGTGGCACTGGTGTTCGGCTTGCTGCATGGGTTCGGGTTCGCGAGCGTGCTGATCGATCTCCAGCTGCCGGCTTCGAGCCTGGCGCTTTCGCTGCTGGGCTTCAACCTCGGCGTGGAGATCGGCCAGCTTGCGGTGGTCGCCGTCTTCGTCCCGCTGGCTTTCCTCGCTCGGGGCCTGCGCGGCTATCGCCGCCTCGCCTTGGGAGCGGGGTCCACGCTGATCGCAATTGTTTCCCTTGGCTGGCTGGTCGAGCGCGCCTTCCTGATTCCGTTCATGCCGATCTGATGTTTTCCAACCTTCTCAAACCGGAGCCCAGAATGAAAAACGCCCTCACGCTTCTCGCAGTCGCCTTCGCCGCGTTCAGCATCCCGTCGCACGCCCAGTGGTACGCCGGCGGCTCCATCGGCCAAACGAAAGGATCGCTCAGCGCGGGCGGCCAGAACGACCAGCTCATCGGGCTCGGGTTCGACGACGCCGGCACGTCGTTCGATGACAAGGACACGTCCTATCGCGTCTACGGGGGCTATCGCTTTCACCGCAACTTCGCCGCCGAGCTGGCCTATGTCGATCTCGGCCGCTTCGAGTTGCGCTCCACCGTAGTCCCCGCGGGGACACTGACCAATCGGATCCGCAGCTCGGGGGCCGAGCTCAGCGTGCTGGGCCTGCTGCCGCTGGGCGAGCGTTGGACGGTCTTTGGCCGTGTCGGGGTGCTTGCCGCCCGTACCAAGGCGTCGTACTCCGGCGACGGCTCGGTATTCGTGAACGAGGGCGAGGGTGAGCAGAGCCAGCGCAGCTCGGGCTTGGTCTACGGCATCGGCGCGATGGTGGACCTCACTCCGCGCTTCGGCCTGCGTGCCGAGTGGAATGAGTTCCGTAAGCTGGGCGACGAGCTGACCGGGGGCGAGTTCGATACGCGCGTAGTCAGCGCCGGGCTGCAATATCGCTTCTAGCGCCCGCTTCCCAGCTGGTCGGTGGGGCGGCCGAGAAACAGGTAGAACGCGGACTCCGCGCCGAACGTGTGGCCCCATCCGAGGTACATCGGTCCGATGATGGTGTCGAGCCCGAGGAAGATCGAGCCCGCCTTCTTCACCTGGCCATAGCGGATATCGGACCTGCCTTGCCACGCGTTGCCCGCCTCTAGAGAAAAGCCGGCATAGACGCTGCGGCTGATGGCCCGTGGCAGGAGCCCGCCGAGCTTGTAGTAGGCGAGGCCGGCGATGATCACCGCTTGTGACCCGCTCACCGCGCCCACCGGAGTGCCGCTCAGGTTGAGGAACCCGCCGAGGCCGAATCCGCCGCGATCGTCTCGCGAGCGCGCCGCGTTGGCAATTCCGAGGAGCGTCAGCCGGCCGAAGGTTGCAGGCGCCAACAGTGTTGCCTGGTAAGTCTGCACCGGGGAGTCGAGGGAGTCGTTGTAGCGCAGCGAGGTGGCGCCGCCCTCCACCACGTAGCCGTGGCGCGGGAAGTCCGAGTCGTCGAGCGTGTCGAAGCGCACCGTCGCCTGCGCGAAGCGCGCGCTGTCCCGGGTGGTGCCTTCGAGGGTACTGCTGATGAGGGGAGTCGAACGGTTGCGCTCGTAACCGCCGGTGAGCCGCGCCACGCCCGAATTGCCCAGCCTCAACCCCACCCCCGCGCCCGCGCGGCTGGTCGAGTGGGTGATCCGGTCGGTGCGGCGGTAGCCGGCGTCGAAGACTTCGGCGCTGAACTTCACGCTTTCCACCAGCGCCTCGGCGAACCACGGGCTGCCGGCGCCGAGCGGCTGGAAGAAACTGGTGGAGAAGCGGCGCGCATCGCCCAGGGTGAGCTCGTTGCGCCACTCGGCGCCCCCACGAGTTCACCCAGGTGCGCGTGTGCTGCAGCGTGAGCGCAAAGCGCGCGTCGGTCTGGAAGTCGGACACCGCGCGTCCGCCGAGCCGCAGGTAGTTCGGCCCCCAGGGTTTCTCCTCCAGCTCGACGATGACATGGCGCCGCCCTTCCTCGAGCAACGTGCGCACGTCGACGCGCTCGAACTCGCCCGAGCCGTGGACGATGCGCGCGCCGCGCACCAGCTGCTCGTCGGTCACGGAGGCGCCCTCGACGATGCCGGCGCGATCGCGCAGCTCGCGCCGGGCCGCCTCGGGGTTGGTGCGCTCGGCGCCTTCGATTCGCACCGTCGCGACCGGACGGTCGTGGTAGGCGGGCCTGCGGGTGCGGCTCGCTTCCCACGCGGCATATCGCGCCGGCTCCCACGCGAGAGCCGCAAGGCGTTCGGCCACCGCGCGACCGGCGGCTTCCCCGCGCACGATCAGCTCCGCGCCGCGATCGAAATCGACGAACGTCACGCCGCGCAGGTCGGGCGAGATCAGGATGTCCTCGGGCAGGAGGAGCCCGAGCGAGATGCTCACATTCTGCTCGGTGAGGATGTTGATCATCTGCTGCGCGACACCGAATGCCGAGGCGAGCGCCTCGCGCGGGAGCAGCGGCGTGCCGACGTTCACCGCAATGATCACTTCCGCGCCCATTTCGCGCGCCACCTCCACCGGGAGGTTGCGAACCAGGCCGCCGTCGCCGAGGAGCCGGCCCTCGACTTGCGTGGGTGCAAACGCGCCGGGCACCGACATCGACGCGCGCATCGCCACCGTGAGGGGCACGTCGGCGAGCACCGCCTGCTCGCCGGTGACGAGGTCGGTCGCCACCGCGCGAAACAGGATCGGCAGGTCGTTCAGCGTGCGCGCATCGCTCGCCGGGCTCGAAATCCTGCGCAGAAACTCCTCGAGGTTCTGCGAGCCTAGAGCCCCGCGTGGCAACACCACGCCGTCGCGCTTCAACCCCAGCTCGCTTTTGCCTATGAGGCGCAGGTCGTCTTCCTTGCGGCGAAACGAGAGAAACTCCCGCGGAGCGCGGTCGGCGAACATCTGCTCCCAATCGGCGGACCGCACCAGCGCTTCCATCTCCTCGGGGGTGTGGCCGGCGGCGTAGGCGCCGCCGACGATCGAGCCCATGCTGGTGGCGACGATGAGATCCACGGGCACGCGCGCATCGCGCAGCACCTTGAGCACGCCGATGTGGGCGAGGCCGCGCGCACCGCCGCCGGACAGGACGAGGGCGATCTTCGGGCGCGCCGTGGAAGCGGCGCGCGAAGGTTCAGCGGCGGAAAGGAAGAGCGGGGCGGCGCAAGCCCAGAAGGCCGCGACCGCCGCCGCAAGACGCATCAGGAAGCTTGCTGGATTCCCGCGATCAGCCAGGCGCCTTTGCGATCGCGGGTGTCGCGACGCACGTGCCAGGTCTCGTCGAACGGCTCGGGATTGGCCGCGTCGTTCTCGCGCAGCAGCCCGTAGAAACGCACGCTCGCGATCTCGTAGTCGCCTTCGATCGCGGAATCCGCGAGCTCGGCATTGACGCTCACGACCTCGGTGCGCTGGGTGGCACCGCCGCGCTCCTTCACCTGCATTGCGATCTCGGCGTACATCTCGGGCGTGGTGTAGTCGCGGATGTCATCCAGGTCCCCGGTGTCATTGGCGGCCTGCAGCCGGATGAACGAGGTCTTGGCGACGCGCAGGAAGGGCTCGACATCGAAACTGGGCTTGGCCGGCGCGTTCTGCAGCGCGGTGGCGCTACCGGGATTCGCGTGCACCTCGGGCGCGGATGTGGCGCCCACGCGGCTGCCGATGCCGGAGAACTGCGGCGATGACCCGGGCGCCATCGCGGGTGAAGTGGCGGGCGAGGTTGCAGGCGCCCGACGTCCGGCGAACATCCGGTAGAGCAGGAACGCGACCGCAGCGGCCGCAAGGGCCATCAGGATCATCCCGATGATCGGACCCATCTGGGCGCCAAACATCGAGGCGAGGAGTACGCCGATGCCGAGGCCGGCGAGCATTCCGCCCCAGCGGCTCATGAAGCTGGGCTTGGCCGCGGCGGCGGCCGTTGACGCCGGTGCGGCCTGGGCGGGCGCGGCCTGGGCGGGCGCTGCCTCCTTCTGGGTGGGGGTGGCGCGCTGCTTGCCGAGATTGCTGCCGCCGCCGAAGCGCTTGGCCGCGTCGGACTCGCCCGACACCAGGGCGAGTGCCAGCGCGAACATCAGGGATATGAGTGTGGTTTTCATGGTTTCTCTCCGTAAGGCCGTAACCAACATTCTACGCCGTTGAGACCGTGGGATCATGGATCCTCCCGAGTGTTCCTTTCAGGAGTCTCAATGGACGTGAATCGCGCCGCGCGGGTCGATCGGCTGCGCCCAGTGCTGCTCGAGTTGCACAAGGCGATGCTCGATGCGCAGCGCATCCAGTACGAGCGCCTTCACGGCCGCATCGAGACCAGCGGGGAATTCCTCGGGCTGGTGCTGAACCACCCCGAGTTCGAGTGGATTCGCGCGCTCTCGGCGCTTATCGCCCGGCTGGACGAATGGGCGGAGGACATGGAGGGCGAAGGCGATGGCGAATTCGACAACCTGGTGGGCGGGCTGCGCTCGCTGATCCGCCCCGAGGGTGCCAATGCCGAATTCACCGAGAAGTACTGGAAGATGGTGGAGGGCGAACCCGCCGTCACCGTGGCCCACGTGAAGGCCTGGCGGCTGGTGAGCGTCGCGTCCTAGCGGCGGGTGTGCGCCGTGGTCGCCTCGAGCACGCGCCGGCCCCCCGGCCCGCTGATCTCGGTGCGCACCACCGCGGTGGCGAGCCCGTGGTGGATCACTTTCGCCCGCGCGCGGATCGCCTTGCCCTGCCCGGGGCTCACGAAGAACGCGCTGATCGAAGCCATGGCCCAGCTCGGCGGGAGCGCCGCGCAGGCGGTCGTGGCCGCGAGGCCCATCAGCAGGCCGCCTTGCACGTGGCCTACGCGGTTGGCGACGTGAGCGCCGTTGGGCATGGTGCAGCTCGCGCCGGCCTTGGTACGCCGCGGCACGAAGCCCAGCAGCCGGCGCAGGAAGTCGTCCTCGCCCTCGGCGAGCACCGTATCGGCGCGCGCGAGGATCCCGAGCTCCTCGTCGCTCAGGTCCTTCACCTCCAGCAGCGGTGCGGGGCGCGGCCCGCGGGGAAGCGGAAACAATGCGACCCCGGGCGGCGGCTCGAGCGCCATGAAGGCACCGTGCGCGACCGCGGCGATTCCCGCCGCGCCCTGGATGCGCGCGCGCGCCAGGTCCTGGCGCGACTGGGCGGGGCCGTATTCGCCGAGGAACTCGCCGCTCGCCTCGAGCTTTCCATCAAGTCGCGCGCCGGTGAAATGCAGGGCCATGCTCACCGTCGCCAGCCGCGTCGCGGGGTGAAGGCGCGCGCGGATGCTCGCCGCGAGCGCCATGTCGGCGAGCATCGCGATCACGCCGATATTGGACTGGCCGTCGGCATCGACGCAGTGCAGCCCGGGCTCGAGGGTCACGGTAGACCCGCGCTCCCCCACGCTGTCGAACGAAACCTCGACCAGGTTGCCGATGAAGTGGAAGCCGGGCTCGCGGTTGAGCGCGAGGGCGCGCAGCACGCGTTCACGGATCATTCGCACACCCGCGGCTCGAAATGCAGCGTGTCCTCGCCGTGCGAGAGCCACAGCTGGCCCTCCTGGATGGTGCAATCGAAGCGCATGTTGCGCGCAGCCAGGCTGCCCACGCTGGCGGTGACGCTTTCGGGGATATCGATCACCGTGAGATTCTCGAGGCGGGCGAGGGCCGCGCGGTTCTGGCCCCACCAGAGGGCGGCGCTGCGGCCGCCATAGGTGTAGACCTTCACCTGGCGCGCGCGCCCGGAGGCCTTGCGCACATCGCGCTCATCGGGCAGCCCCACTTCGATCCAGAGCTCGATTGCGCCGGTGAGGTCGCGCTTCACCAGGTCGGGCTCGTCCTCGGCGGAGAGCCCGCGGCCGAACTCGAGGTACTCGTCCGCGTTGAGCGCGAAGGCGAGCAACCGCACCATCATCCGCTCGTCGGTTTCCGACGGGTGGCGCGCGAGCGTCAGCGCGTGGGTCGCGAAATGGCCCCGGTCCAGGTCGGAGACCTGCAGCTCGGCCCGGAAGATCGTCGCCTTGATCGCCATCAGCAGGTGGTGGCCTTGCGGATCGCGCGCAGCTCGTTCCAGGGGGTCGCGCTACGCGCCGCGCGCGAAAAGGCGAACAGGATCTGGGTGCGGTCGGGGCCGCACGCGCGGTGCGCGATCTCCAGGTGCAGCGCAAGCGGCTCGCCTTTCGAGAACGCATTCCACGTCCAGAGGCGCCCGCCGAGCGCCTCGCGCCAGCCTTCGGGGGCCGCGAGCGGATGCAGCGACGTGGAAGTAACGGTGCCGGGGTCGGCGATCTTGCGCCCTCGGGTGACCTGCTCCATGAGGCCATCGAAGTACACGTTGAGCGCGCGCTCGAATTCCGCCGGCTCGAGCGTTCGCTGCTTGATGTCCCACAGGATCACATAGGTGAATCCGCGTTCGGCATCGAACTCGCTCCAATACGGCGCGAAGCGCACGTATTCGGTTCCTTCATAGGGAATCGAGGGCGCGAACTGCAAAGGGAAGGAAAACGACTCCTTGCGCCAGTTTTCGGGCGAGGCGACCTGCGCGGCCGCGGGGATCGCGGCCAAAATGAGGAGCATTGCAAGTCGCGTGCGCATGGGATGCGCATTCTGGCATGGGACCCGCAAGGGGCTACTTCGCCTTCAGGCCCTTCTTCAGCAGCTCGGCCGTCAGCTCGTTCAGGCTCAGGTTGCGTGCCTGCGCGAGCGCGTGGATCTCGCGGACCATGTCACCGTGGAGCTTGCACGCGAATGGCACGAGGCCCAGCTCGCGGTCGCGCTCGCGCTGCTCGCGCCGGTCCATCGGCTCGGCAGACCCCTTGCCATAGCGATCGGCGCCTGCAGGTCCTCCCGCAGAAATTTTCTTGCCCTTCAATTTTTCCAACTCCGGCTTCTTCATGATTTCGTGCCTCCGCTAACCGTATTATGCGGGAGTGCGGAAATGGCGGCGAATCTACGATGCGCTCTTCGTCGGCCCCAGCCGGTTCACGGGACGGGGGCTGTTCGCGGGTACCGCGATCGCGGCGCGGGCCAAGATCGGCGACTACGAGGGCGAGGCGATCGGGCTGCGCGAGGCGCGCCGGCGTGCCAAGGGACAGCGCATCGTGGCAATCGTCGAGCTCGAGCGCCACGCGATCGACGCCACGCGGTGGAAACACGGCTTTCGCTTCATCAACCACTCCTGCGATCCGAACACCTTCATCCGATGCACGCCGGCGCGGGCGGAGTTCTACGCGCGCCGGGCGATTCGGGTGGGTGAGGAGCTGACCTGCGACTACGGTGAAAGCCAGCATAACGGCACGCTGCCGTGCCGCTGCGGTGCCGCGAACTGCCGCGGGTTCATCTAATGCTTGGTCTGGCTCCCGGAGAGGGAAGCGCGATGATCGCCATCGCCAAGTGACGCGTTCAGGGCCGTGGCGAGCGCCGCATCCCCGCCGATGAGCGCCTGCCAGGCGAGCTCGATGCCCTTGCGCTTGCCTTTCTGCACCAGCTTGAAGCCCTCCGGGGAGAGCGTTACGGTGTACTTGTCGCCGTTCAGGTCCAGCTCGCGCTTGAATGAATTTATGAGTTTTGTGGTCATGGCTTTCTCGATTCCGTGGTGCGTAGACTCGACCGTGACCCGGAAGATTCAGCCGACTAGTCCATAGGGAGGATGCCGGGTGGCTGCGGCGCCACGGTTTGTCGCCGGCGACGCAGGCCGGGTAGCCAGGCGATGGCGAGCCCCGCGAGCAGGAGCGGTGCCGCGATCGCCAGGCGATGCGCTTCCCGCGCGCGCGCGCGCACCTCGCGAACCACGAAGGTCTCGCCATTGATCATCTCGTTGTACGACTTGAGGAACGCACTCACGCGCCGCACCTCGACCTCGTCCAGCGACTCACCCTTCCAGCGGCGCTCGGCCTCCAGCGCACGCAGGCGCGCGGACTCGTCGCGGTAGCGCTTCGCGTAGCGTTCCGCGTCGACGGCGATGCCGATCGCCTTCGCATCCATGTAGGCGCTGCGCACGGCCGGCAGCGCGTGCTCCAGGGCATCGAGGAGGGGCTGGTCGGCGCGCGGGAAAGCGATGATCCACGCGCCGGAGGCGGCGAGCACGGCGGCCAGGCCCCAGCGTGCCAGCGTGACGAGCCGCGCGCCATTGCGCGCGATCCCGGCCAACGCGAGCGCCGCCCCATAGGCGCATACAAGCGTTGCGCCGGTCGACAGGTCGAAGGCGTAGGAGATCGCCAGCGCCGCGATCGCCACCCCCGATCCCACGATCCAGGCAATCGCCAGCTGGCGCGCGAAGGTTGTCGCGAACAGCGCGCCGATGGCCGCCGGGATGATGAGGAAGGCGAATACCAACAGCACGCCCGCCAGCGCGACCGAGCTGGTGACGACCAGCCCGAAGGACGCGTAGAAGGCGAAGTCCGCGAGCCAACCCTCGCGCAGGCGCAGGAACGGATGCGCCACGCCTACCAGCAGGTACATCGGCAGGCACCAGCGCAGCTCGTCCCATCCCACCGTGAGGATGTTGCCCGTAAGGATCTGGCGGATGTGCTCCGCGCCTTGCGGCGCGCGATCCACCAGCAGCAGGGCCGCTGCCGCCGCGACCACGTAGATCACGCCGATCTGCGCTTCCTGGGGGACGCGCGCCGCCCACCCGCGCGTCGAGGCGAGGAGCGCCGCCGCCACGAGCGTGAACCCCAGCGCGTATCCATAGGCGGGGAGCGACTGCGGCGCGTGGCCCGCCATGAAGGCGACGGTGGCGCCGAGTGCTGCGACCTGGGCCAAGGCGAGGTCCACGAAGATGACGTTGCGCCGGAGCACATGCAGGCCGAAGTAGGCGTGGATGCCGACCAGGGCCACGCACGCGATCGCCGGGAGCAGCAGGAATTCGATCATCGCAGTCGCGCCAGCGCGCGCACGTTGTAGTCGATGAGCGAGAGGTAGTCGCGCGCTTCGGGCACCGCGCCCACTCCGGAGGCGAGAATCACGACCTGAGAGCGCGTCCGCGCAGCGAGAAAGTCGGCGTCGCGGCGCGGCTCGTGGGGCTCGCGCACGATCGCCGAGACGCCCTTGAGGCTTGCGAGCGCCGCGAGGTGCGCCGGACTCGGAGCGACGCCCGGGCGCGCCTCCACGATGCCGACGAAGCGCAGGCGGAACCGGCGCGCGAGGTAAGGCCAGGTGTCGTGATACGCCACCAGGACCAGCGGCTTGTCGAGCAGGCGCTTCCAGTGATCGATGCGGCTTTCGAGGCGGGCGAGAAATTCCAGCCGGTTCGCCTCGTAGGCCTTTGCGTTCGGTGGATCGACCTGTGCCAGGGCCTCGAGGATCGTCGCGGTGATCATCTCCGCGTTGGCGGGGTCGAGCCAGTAATGAGGATTGCCGCGCCCGTGGGCGTGGCCGTCACCCGGGCCGATGCCGCCGGAGCGCACGTCGAGCAGCGCCACGTCGCGCGAGGCGTCGATGTGGCCCGGCGCGCCGCGCTGCACCGCGCCATTGCCCGACTGGCGCAGCAGCCGGTCCAGCCACAAGTCGTAGTCGATGCCGACGCGCACGATCACCGCGGCCTGGCGCACGCGCTCGAGGTCTTGCGGGCGCGGCTGGAAGCTTTCGGGATCCTGCCCCGCCGGAATCAGGTGGGACGCGGCAATGCGATCGCCGCCCACCGCGACGGCGAGCGATTGGAGCTCGGCCGTCGTGGCAACCAGCCTGATTTGGGCGAGAGCGGCCCCCGAGAAGAGGACCGCCGCGACAAGGAGGGCTACTTGCGCCAGAGACTTTTCGGCATCACGCAGTGGACGTACTTCTCGGCGCCGCTCATGTCGCCGATGCGGCAGTCCATGGCGGCGCTCGCCAGGCCGTAGGCGTCGAGGCGCGCGACCCCGCGCTTCTCCTCGAGGTACTTGATCATCGCCATCGAGGCCGAATCCATCGCCTTGTTCAGGTCCGCGTCACGCCCCACTGCGACCAGCAACTGCGTGTTCTCGGCCATCGGGCGCTCCGGAATGCCGCGGGCCGCGACATCCTTGGGCGTGAGGCAGTGCACGCCCTTCTTGATGTTGACGACCTGCGAGATGCGGCAATCGGAGGTGAGCGGCATCAGCGCCGCCGCCTCGCCCGCGGAGAGGCGCCGCTGCTCGCCCAGGTACTTCTGCGTCTCCGCGAGCGCCTGGTTCCAGGCGAGATTGAGATCCCGATCCATGCCCATGGTGATCCAGTGGGTGGGTGTCTCGATGCGCGGGAAGTCGAGCTTCAGGTTCTTCACCACGTTGAAGGTGATGTTGAACTCCTTGTAGGCGGTCTCGATGGCGGTGAGGTTCACCTCGCCGTTGCCCTGCGCCGCGTGGGAGTCGCCCGTCCAGAAGAGTGCGCCCTTCACGAACACCGGCACGTAGAGAGAGGTTCCTTCGACAAAGTCGCGAATGTCCATGTTGCCGGCGTACTCTCCGGGCGGCACGCTGCTGTAGCGCCCGGGCTCCTTGCGAGCGACCCCGAGGGTCCCGGGGAAGGGCTTGAGCGGGACGAAGACGCCGGGAATGAACTCGGTCTCCATCCGGTCCATGTCGAGGTACAGGTACTTCACCTGGCCGTCAGGATACTGGCCGGGAAACTGGCCGAACATGCCCGGCACGTTGAAGTTGGTCGCGTAGGCCCGCGGCACGATCTTGTTGAGGGTGATCTTCAGCACGTCGCCCGGCTCGGCGCCGTTCACGAAGATCGGCCCGGTCACGGTGTGCGGCCCGCGCCCCGGGTGGTCGGTGCGCAGCTTCTTGATCTCGTCGATGGTGCGTCCCGGCACCACCGCGTTGTGCGAGTGCATCATCGTCTCGAGGACGACGGTGTCGCCGGAGTCGATGCGCAGCACCGGCGGCTGGGCGTTGTCGAACCAGCCCCACTGCGTGGTTTCCATCGTGGCCGGCAACAGGTGCAGCTTGCCCTTCACGCCGCTTGCGGTCGCGATGGATTGGGCCAGCGCGGGAACCGCGGAAAGCACCGCGGCGGTGCAGGCAAGTCTTAGAATGGTGCGCATGCTTTGGTCTCCCTGGGATATACGATGCGATCGCGAGTCACCATACTCCGAACGATGAAAACCTGCTTCGCAGCACTGCTGATACTTCTGGTGGGCGAGGCGGCCGCGGGGCCGATCGAGAAAATCGTCTCCGAAGTATCGGCGCGGCGCATCGAGGCCAACATCCGCAAGCTGGTTTCCTTTGGCACGCGCAACTCGCTCTCCGATCCCGATCACCCCACGCGCGGCATCGGCGCGGCGCGGCGCTGGATCCTCGAGGAAATGCGCCGCTGCGGCAGTGAGCGCCTCGAAGTGGCCTTCGACGAACACCTGGTCGAGCCGGGCCCGCGCATTGCGAAGCCCACGCGAATCGTGAACGTGGTCGCTACCCTTCCCGGAACGCAGCCCGAGAGCCGCGCGCGCACCTACGTGGTGAGCGGCCATTACGATTCGATGCCCTCGAGCCCGGTCGACCCCGAGCGCGATGCCCCGGGCGCGAACGACGATGCCTCGGGCACCGCGGTGGCGATGGAGCTCGCGTGCGTGATGTCGCGCCATCGCTTCGATGCCACGCTGGTGTTCATGGCGGTGGCGGGCGAGGAGCAGGGATTGCTCGGCTCGGAAGGCTACGCGCGCAGCGCGCGCGCCAGGGGTGCGGACATCGCTGGAATGATCACCAACGACATCGTGGGCAACACGCGCAGCCCCGACGGGAAAGTCGATCGTTCGCGCCTGCGGCTCTTCGCGGCGGGCGTTCCCGCGACCGCGATGCTGCCCGAAGACGTGGTGGCGGCGCTTCGCACCGGCGGCGAGAATGACTTGCCCACGCGCCAGCTTGCGCGCCGCATCCAGGAGGCGGCCGCGCGCTACGTCCCCGGCCTGAAGGTCGAAGTGATCTGGCGCCGCGACCGGTATCTCCGCGGCGGCGACCATTTCCCGTTCCTCGATGCCGGATATCCGGCCGTGCGTTTCACCGAGCCGGTGGAGGATTGGCGGCACCAGCACCAGGATGTGCGCGTCGAGGACGGCGTGCGCTACGGCGACCTGCCGGAGTTCGTCGATTTCGGTTACGTGGCACAGGTGGCGCGCGTGAACGCGGCCGCGCTCGCATCCCTCGCCCTCGCGCCTTCCTCGCCGAAGGAAGTGGAAATGGAGAACCTCAGGCTGGAAAATGACACCACGCTGCGCTGGGCGCCGAACCCCGAGCCCGATGTGGCCGGCTATCGAATCGTATGGCGCGCGACGACCGCCCCCGCCTGGCAGTTCTCCAGGGATGTCGGCAACGTCACGCGGGCGACGCTCATCGGCGTGTCGAAAGACAACTTCAGCTTCGGCCTCCAGGCGTACGATCGCGACCGCAACGTCTCGGTGGCAACCTATCCGCGGCCCTACCGGTCGCCGGCGGCGCCCACCACAGCGCCGGCGAAATAGGCGTCAGCGCGGCGAGCAGAGCTGCACGCCCTCATCGGCCCACTCCCTGATCATCGCGGCGTGCAGCTGGCGGTCGCGTGTGAAATGGTGGTTCGAATCGCCCTGGGCCGCACGGTTGTTGTAGGCGCGGAAGACCGGATCGCTGCCGGCCTCGCACTGGCCGCCCTGCGGCATGAGCGCCCAGAAGCCGATGCCCTCGTAGCCCCACCCGAGGAACGGCGCGTTGGCGGCGGCGGCCTGCGAGCGCTGCAATTGCTCGAGGTCCTTCAGCTGCTGGCATTCGAAAGCGTCCGCCGTGAAGAAGTGGGAATTCGGGCCGAAGGCGTAGAAGCGGCAAACCGGACGCGCGTTCGCCGGCGCGTCGGCTTGGCGCAGCCACCCGCTGAACCGGTGCCCGGTGCGTTTCCATCCTCCCTGGCCGCCGCCATCCAGCAGCTTCACCTCGTCGGGCCCGCCCGCCATGAAGTAATGCCGCAGCCTCTCCTGGTAGAACTCGATCACCGGCATCGCCGGGCCGATCCCGAACTCGAGTGTGAAGTACTGCGTGGGGGTGCCATTCGGAAGCGCGCGGCCGAAGCCATCCACGCGGTAAGCGCCCGGCGCGAGCCCATCGATCAACACCGACGCGAACGAGGTGTAGCCCGGCGGGGTGGCGCCGCCCACGGGGGCGTCGGGCGCGTAATCGAAGTCGAGGCGGATCAGGTTGCCGATCACCGACGCTTTCAGCGTCTGTGCGTCGAAGTACACGGCGCTCTTCAGCACCACATTCGCCGCCTCCCATGCGCCCGGGGCCCGGGGCACCAGGTACATCCCGTAGGCCTGGGGAGGCATCACGGCAAAGCTGGTGTTGACGATCTGCTGCGCAACACCAGGGGAGTCGTGGTCGAAGAGCCGCGCCTGCAGGGTGTAGTTGCCGGGGACCAGCTCGCCGATGTTCACCGGCCTGAAGGGTTCGGGATAGTACGGCCCGAAGTCGCTGCGGATGAACTCATAGTCGACTACGACACTGTTGCCGGAGCGCATGAACCGCGTGGCCGGCAGGTGCTCCTCCAACAGGTTATTGCCGAGCTGGATCATCACCGTTTCCCCGTAGGCCGGGAGCGCCGGGATCGCCGCGACGGTGGTAGCGCCTGGAGCGAGGCAGGCACTGGCCGCGACGAGGGCAGCGAGGCGCTGCAACAGGGTTGCGATCGGCATGAAGTGTTCCTTGGCGTGGAGTTCGTCCCCAAAGGGGCAGGGTACGCATCGGCATCCCGGCCGTCGGTTCGTCAGCGCACTTATGAGCGAGGCGACTGAAGTCCGCCTCGAGAGCCGGGTCGAGCCCTGCCTAGAGGACGGGAGAGGTGAGGCGCGCGATCGATTCCAGCAACTGCGTGCTGCGCGGCCCGCGCCGGCTGGCGCGAAACGGCTTGCTGTTCTCGCGGTCTTCCTCGAACCGCTTGGCGAGCCGCGCCACCAGTTTCGCGTCGTAGAAGGCGGCGGCAACCTCGAAATTCAGGCGGAAGCTGCGGTTGTCGAGGTTGGCGGTGCCCACCACGGCGACGGTGTCGTCGATCACCATCGTCTTCGCGTGCAGCATCGACGGTCCGTACTCGAACACCTTGATTCCCGCCTTGCCGAGGGCGTCGCAGTAGGTGTTCGAGGCCATTGAGACGATCCTCGAGTCCCCGACCCGGGGCACGATCACCTGCACGTCCACCGCGCGCAGCTCCGCCACGCGCAACGCCGACTCGAGCGCCTCATCGGGAATCAGGTAAGGCGTCTCGATCCACGCGCGGCGGCGTGCGGTCGCCAGCGCCGCGAGGAAGAACGCGTGCAGCGGCGCGGACTCGTCATCGGGGCCGGAGGCAAGGATCTGCACCGCGACGCCGTGGCCCCCCGGCCGGGCCGGCGGAAAGTAGAGCGGCATCGTCTTGTGGGAGAGCCGGAATGATCCACCCGAGTACGTCCAGTTCTCGAGAAACAGGCGCTGCAGCTTGCGGACCGGCTCGCCGGTGATGCTGCAGTGCTGGTCGCGCCACGCATCCTTGCCCGAGCGCGTGGCGGTCGCGGGGTCATGCAGGTTGATCCCCCCCAGGAAACCCAGGAGGCCGTCGCAGATCGCGATCTTGCGGTGCGTGCGGAAGTTGGCGAAGTGCAGGCTCGCCACCGAGAAGCGCAGCGCGTTGAACGCCCGCACTTCGCCGCCGGCGTCGACCACCGGCTTCCAGAACGCCTGCGTCACATTGGGGGATCCGACCGCGTCGTACAACACGCGCACCTCGACCCCGCGCGCGGCAGCGGCGGCAAGCAGGTCGCGGAAGTGCGCGCCGACGCGATCGGGCTCCCAGATGTAGTACTCGATGTGGATATGGTGCCGTGCCACGACGAAGGCGCGCTCCAGCGCCTGCATCTTCTGGTCGCCGTCGTCGAGGAGTTCCACCGCCGTGGCGAAGGTCGGCTCGCCCTGCTCGAGGCGCTTGCCGACGGCGGCGAGGCCGCGCGCGTCGGGGCCGAGCTCCGGGCGTGTCGCGCACGCAGTATCACGCAGGTGCTGCGAGACCGCTCCGGCTTGCGCTCGCGCCACGCCGTAGCGGCGCTTTTTTCGCAGCAGGCGGCGCGGGCCGAACACCATGTAATAGATCCCCGACACCACCGGCAGCGCGATGAAAGCGAAGATCCACGCGAGTGTCGCCTGGGGCGAGCGCCGGCTCATCAGCAGCGAGGCGCAGGCGAGGAGCACCCAAGTCACGTACGAAATCAGGAAAATCTGGAACCAGGGAATGTCGATCATGCAGGAGTATAAAGTTGCACTCGCGCCATTGCTGCGATTCCCGCCGCGTCCATGGGCCGGCCCACCAGGAAGCCCTGCAGCGCGTCGCAGCCGAGCTCCCGCATCGCCTGGCGTTGCTCCTCGGTCTCGACTCCCGCCGCGACCACGCGAATTCCCAGCGCCCGTGACATGACCGTGGCCGCTCGCACGATCGCCGCGCATTCGCGCCGGGTTGCGCAGGCGCTCACCAGCGACCGGTCGATCTTCACGACCTGGATGGGCAGCCCGCGCACCAGGCCCAGCGACGAGAAGCCGGTGCCGAAGTTGTCGATGGCGATCCCGACGCCGAGCGAGGTGAGCGCCTGTACCGTGACGTGGGCGGCGTCGGATCCCCGCAGCAAGTCGGACTCCGCGATTTCCAGGCGCAGGTCTGCCGGACCCAGGCCGTGCGCTTTCAGCAGGCGCCCGATTTCGTCGACCAGGTCGGGTTGCTGCAACTCGCGTGACGAGAGGTTCACCGCCAATTTGAGCTGGAGTCCCGCATCGCGCCAGCCGCGCAGGTCGGCGAGCGCACGGTCGAGCACCCAGGCGCCGATCGCGGAGATAGTGCCGGTCTCCCCGGCAAGGGTCAGGAACGCGGCCGCGTCGAGCACGCCCGCATCGGGATCGCGCCATCGCAGCAGGGCCTCGGCGGCCATCGCCTTGCCGGTGACGATATCGACTTCCGTTTGGTATTCGAGGAAGAATTCTCCGCGCTCGAGTGCCCCGCGGATGCGGCTTTCCTGGTCGAAGCGCCGTTGCGAGAGCTCGTTCAACTCGGACGAGTAGAAGCGGAAGCTGTTGCGCCCCAGCTGCTTTGCCTGGTACATGGCCGCATCGGCGTTCTTCACCAGCTCCGGCACGTCGGCTCCGTCCTCGGGGAAACTCGCGATGCCGATGCTCGCCGAGACGCTCGCCTCGCGCCAGTCGATGACGATCGGCGCCGCGAGCGCCACCAGCGCCTTCTGGGCGACGATCATCACCTCCTCGGGGCCGCCGTGCTCCTCGATGAGCACCACGAACTCGTCACCCGCCAGGCGCGCGACCAGGTCGCTCTGCCGCACCGCCGCGCCGAGCCTGCGCGCGACCTCCTGCAGCAGGGCGTCGCCGGCGGGGTGGCCCATGGTGTCGTTGACTTCCTTGAAGTGGTCGAGGTCGATGAACAGCACCGAGAAGCGGGCGAAGCGGCGCCGCGCCTTGTGCGCCGCACGCTCGAGGGACTCCATGAACATCGCCCGGTTGGGAAGCCCGGTGAGCGGATCGTGCATCGCCCGGCGGCGCATGTCGTCCTGCAGCCGCTTCCTCTCGTCGATGTCGGCGAGCGCGACCATCAGGCAGACCACACCTGCGTAGCGCATCGGCTGTGCGGAGAGCAACAGCCAGAACGTCTTGCCGCTGGCGCTCCTCAGGTTCACCTCGAAATCGCGCACCGAGCCGTGGCGGGAGATCGCGGCCGCAAGGCGCTCGCGGCTCTCGGGGTCGACGTGGAATTCCGCCATCGAGCGCGTGAGCGCCGTATCCACGTTGAGGGAAAACTGCTCGAGCGCTCGCTCGTTCACGTAGAGCAACTGCTGGTCGGAGGCGCGCACGATCAGCAGCGGCAGGGGTGCGGCCTCCACCAGGTGGCGCAGCTGCATCTCACTTTCGGCGAGCGTGCGCTGCAGGCCCTCGTTTTGCGCGAGGAAGCGCCGCGATAGCGTGATTCCGGCGATCAGGAGGATCCCGGTGATGATGAGGATCCCGCTCGTGATCAGCGATCGCCTGCCGCTTGCGATCGCATCGGTCTCGCTGGCGATCTCGTCGACGATCGGGGCAAGGGCCCCGTTGATGCGGTGGACTTTGCCCGCCGCGTCAGGCGCGGGCGTACCGGCGCGCAAGTCGCGGACGATGTCTCGCAACTCCTCCATGAGGCGATCGCCCTGCGCGGTCAATTCGTCGATGCGCTGAACCCGCCCCGTGTCGATGAATGGAAAGCCGCGACGCGCGTCCCGCGCCGCGTCAACCTTGGCGATCGCGCGCTCGAAAGCGAGCAGGTCCTCATCGCTTCGTCCGGCGGCATAGCGCGACAGGTGGAACACCGCATCCTTTTGCGCCTTCGCCCATTCGCCGCCCGAGGCAACCAGCGCGCGCGCATCCGACTGCAGGTGCGAGCTGTACACGGTCAGCGCCGCCAGGCAGATCACGATCCCCACGAATAGCCAGACGATGAGGACGGGCTGCGCCCACCTCGGCCCCGGGCCCGCCAACAGGCTCGATTTCATCATGCCCACATTCAACCCGAAAGCAGTCCCATTCTCTGTAGGCCCGCTCCTACGTCCCACAGGTAAAATCCCGGCATGAACTGCTATTCCGTCCGTTCCATCCTCTCCGGCCAGGCGCCCGCCGACCAGCTCGTCACCGTACGCGGCTGGGTACGCACGCGTCGCGATTCCAAGGCGGGCCTGTCGTTCGTGCATGTCTCCGACGGCTCCGCATTCCACCCCGTTCAAGTGGTCGCGCCGGCGACGCTGGCCAACTACGCCCACGAGATACAGCGGCTCACCGCGGGTTGCGCGGTGGAAGCCACCGGCACCATCGTGCCCTCGCCCGCGAAGGGCCAGCCCTTCGAGATGCAGGCGAGCGACGTGAAAGTGGTCGGCTGGGTGGAAGACCCCGACACCTATCCGATCCAGCCCAAGCCGCACACCATGGAATTCCTGCGCGAGGTTGCGCACCTGCGGCCGCGCACCAACGTGATTGGCGCCACCACGCGCGTGCGTCACACGCATGCCATGGCGATCCACCGCTTCTTCAGCGACGACGGTTTCGTCTGGGTGAATACCCCGATCATCACGGCTTCCGATGCGGAGGGTGCGGGCGAGCTTTTCCGCGTGTCCACGCTCGACCTCGCGAACCTGCCGCGCACCCCCGAGGGCAAGGTGGATTTCGCGCGCGACTTCTTCGGGAAAGAGGCTTTCCTGACCGTCTCGGGCCAGCTCAATGTGGAGACCTACTGCATGGCGCTGTCGAAGGTGTACACCTTCGGCCCCACGTTCCGCGCCGAGAACTCCAACACCAGCCGCCACCTCGCCGAGTTCTGGATGATCGAGCCCGAGATCGCCTTCGCGAACCTGGCAGACGACGCGACGCTCGCCGAGCGGCTCCTCAAGTACGTCTTCGCGGCGGTGCTCGCCGAGCGGCCCGACGACATGGCGTTCTTCGAGGAGCGAATCGAGCGCGGCGTGATCGCCAAGCTGCAGGGCATCGTCGACAAGCCGTTCGTGCGCATGGACTACACCGAGGCGATCGCGATCCTCGAAAGATCGAAGGAGAAGTTCGAATACCCGGTGAAGTGGGGCATGGACCTGCAAAGCGAGCACGAGCGCTACCTCGCCGAGAAGCACGTGGGCGCGCCGGTGATCCTCATGAACTACCCGAAGGAGATCAAGGCGTTCTACATGCGCCTGAAC
>JANNKG010000473.1:0-3035 GCA_031396185.1 Burkholderiales bacterium
GCTTCAGGCGGACGGTGAACGGTACCGCTTCGTTCATCGGGCCCTCCAGCACAGCCGCCTTGGCGCCGGGGGGTAGCGACGGGGTGTCGACCCATTTCATGTCTCCCGGCAGGACCATCGTGTGCGCTCCATGCTTGTCCGCCAGCCCCAGAGGAGCAAAGAGTACGGAAGCAAGGCCGAGCGAAACCGCAACTGCCTTCATGCTTTTCATGTCGTTCTCCGAGGGTGGAAATGGGGCTGGAGGATCACGATACGCTAATTGCCCGGCAAGCCCATCCGCTCGATCGTCATCTGATCGATTCCGCTCGCGATCCCGGCAATCAGTCGATCGCGCGATACGCCGGCAGCGTGAGGAACTCCACGTAGTCGTCGGAAACGGTGATTTCCCCGAAGAGCTTCGCGCCCTCCCGGTACTTGCCCGTGGCCCACGCTTCCTCGCCCACGATCGCGGGCGTCTTCTTCAGCTCGTCGGCAAGGATCTCCACGAAGAGTTCCTTCGTGACCTTGCGTCCATCGTCGAGCACGCCCTTGGGCGAGCGCATCCACTGCCACACCTGCGAGCGCGAGATCTCGGCGGTGGCCGCATCCTCCATCAAATTGAAGATCGGCACGCAGCCGTTGCCTGCGAGCCACGAGCCCATGTACTGGATGCCGACCTGCACGTTGTTGCGCAGGCCCGCCTCGGTGATCGGTGACTCCGGCCGGAAGTCGAGCAGGTCCTTCGCAGTCACGTTCACGTCCGGGCGCTGCTTGCCGTACTGGTTCGGCCCCGGCATGTGCTTGTCGAAGATCTCCTTGGCAATCGGTACCAGCGCCGGATGCGCGATCCAGGTTCCGTCGCAGCCATCGGTTGCCTCGCGCTCCTTGTCGGCACGCACCTTGGCCATGGCGGCCTCGTTGGCCGCGGGATCGTTCTTGATCGGGATCTGGGCGGCCATGCCACCCATGGCGGGGGCGTTGCGGCGATGGCAGGTCTTGATGAGCAGCAGCGCGTAGCTGCGCATGAAGGGGGCGGTCATCGTCACCTGGGCGCGGTCGGCGAGGCAGAACTCGCGGTGCGAGCGCAGCTTCTTGATGCACGAGAAGATGTAGTCCCAGCGGCCGATGTTGAGCCCCGCGGAGTGGTCGCGCAGCTCCCAGAGGATTTCGTCCATCTCGAAGGCCGCCGGCAGCGTCTCGATCAGCACCGTGGCGCGCACCGAGCCGTGGGGGATGCCCAGCGTCTTCTGCGCCATCGTGAAGATGTCGTTCCAGAGGCGCGCCTCGAGGTGGGACTCCATCTTCGGCAGGTAGTAGTAAGGCCCGCTGCCGCGATCGAGGCGTGCACGGGCGGTGTGGAAGAAGTTGAGGCCGAAGTCGAAGAGCGCGCCGGATATGGGCTTGCCATCGAGCGTCACGTGCTTCTCGTCGAGGTGCCAGCCGCGCGGGCGCGGAATCAGGACGGCGGGCTCCGCATTAAGCCGATATTGCTTGCCCGACTGCTCGAAGGTGATGGTGCCGAGCACCGCGTCGAGAAGGTTGGCTTGCCCCGAGACCATGTTGTCCCACGTCGGGCAATTCGCATCCTCGAGATCCGCCATGAAGGTCGACGCGCCGCAGTTGAGCGCGTTGATCACCATCTTGCGGTCGGTGGGGCCGGTGATCTCGACGCGCCGGTCGAGCAGGTCCTTCGGCTGGTCGGCGATTTTCCAGTGGGCATCGCGCACCGACTTCGTTGCGGCGAGGAAGTCCGGCAGCCTGCCGGCGTCGAATTCCTTCTGGCGCGCGGCGCGCGCGGCGAGCAACTCGCGGCGGCGCGGTTCGAACTCGCGGCACAGGCGAGCCACGAACGCCAAGGCATCCACGCCCAGCACCCGGCCGTATTCAGGCAGGAGCGGCGCGTGGATGCTTAGGCCGGGAGGCAATGCGAGTTTCGGGTCCATAGACGTCCTCTGAGGCTATCTTGCAGTGTATTACCACACTGGCGTACACTGAATCCCGCAAATTGGCTAAGCGTCTGATACCTAAAATGCCATGGATCGCTTCAAGGAGCTGACCACTTTCGTCGAGGTTGCGCAGCGCGGCAGCCTGTCCGCGGCTGCCCGCGAGGAAGGCATCACTCCCGCCATGGTCGGACGGCGCATCGACCAGCTCGAGGTGCGCCTCGGGGTGAAGCTCTTCAAGCGCTCGACCCGCAAGGTCACGCTGACTCCGGAAGGATCGACGTTCTACGAGGATTGTCACCGCATCCTCGATGAATTGCGCTCCGCGGAGGATTCGCTGACGGTGGGCGCGAAGAACGCTGCGGGGCGGTTGATCGTGACCGCGCCGACCTCCTTCGGCCGCCGCCATATCGCCCCGCACCTGGCCGCCTTCATCGCCGAGCACCCGAACCTCGCGATCACATTGCACCTGTCGGAGCGCCTCGTCGATCTCAAGAACGAGCGCTTCGACATCGCCATCCGCATCGCCGACCTGAAGAGCGCCGACCTCATCGCGGCCAAGGTGGCGCGCAACCACCGCGTGGTGTGCGGCTCGCCGACCTACTTCAAGCGCGCCGGCAAGCCGCAGGCACTTGCGGATCTCGCCAAGCACAACTGCCTCGTGACCAGCACCGAGGACGGGGTCGCCGATACCTGGAGCTTCCAGGACAAGGGCAAACCGCTGACGATGAAGGTTTCGGGGAACCTGCAATGCAACGACGGCGAAGTGCTCACGCGCTGGGCGATCGCGGGCGAAGGCCTCGCCTGGCGCAGCGCCTGGGAGGTGAGCGAGGAGGTCAAGCGCGGCCGCCTGGTCACCGTCCTCGACGAGAACGCCTTCCCGGGCAACAACATCTACGCGGTCTATCCCGAGCGCCGCCTGCTGCCCGCCAAGGTCAAGTTCTTCATCGAGTTCCTGCGCAAGACCTTTGGCGACCCGCCGTACTGGGAATAAGTGGGGTCAGGGGCAAAGTTTAGCAAGTATCAACCCATAAGTTGACCCGGACCCCCCATATTACGATTTTTATTACTTGACGATGTGGTGGTGGCGGCGGCGGTAGGGCAGCATAAAGC
>JANNKG010000475.1:0-1638 GCA_031396185.1 Burkholderiales bacterium
CTGGAGCACCAGAGAGCAAGAAATCAGAACTCTGGAATTGAAGGACATTAAAAATGTCATTCGCTTGACGTGTAGGCCTGGTACATCGCCTGGTAGCTCTTCTGCAAGCTCGCGAAATCGGTGTCGAAGGAGTAGGCATCCTTCATCGTGAATTCGCGCGCGCGCGCATCACGCCAAAACGCGGACGGATCTCGTCGCGGAACTTGGTCTGGATCTGGTAGAAGTTCACCGGCAGCTGGCGGTAGCTGCGTATCTCCTTGCGCACGATGTCGCAGAGCACTTCCTCAGCGGTCGGCGCGTAGCAGAACTCGCGTTCGGCGCGGTCCTTGATGCGCAGCATCATCGGTCCGTACAGGTCCCAGCGGCCGGTCTCCTGCCAGAGCTCCGCGGGCTGCACCGGAGGGGCCAGCATCTCGAGCGCACCGGCGCGGTTCATCTCCTCGCGCACCACCGTCTCGACCCGTCGAAGCACCCTCAGCCCGAGCGGCATCCACGAATACAAGCCGCTCGCGAGCTTGCGAATCAGGCCCGCCCGCAGCATCAGCTTGTGGCTGGCGAGCTCGGCTTCCTGGGGGGCCTCTTTCAGGGTAGCGATGTAGTACTGGCTGGCGCGCATGGAGCTTTTTTGCGTGAAATCATCGAGTTAACAGACGACATTCTACACGGCTGCGTGCTCCGATCGGTAGGTGGCGGGCGCTCGCAAACTGTGGAAAAATGGGATCAACTTAACGGATTGGATGGTGGACGCCATGATCGATCGGGACGGCTATCGCCCGAACGTCGCCATCGTGCTCGTCAACAGCCGCAACCAGGTCTTCTGGGGCAAGCGGATCAAGGAGCATGCGTGGCAGTTCCCCCAGGGCGGCATCAAGTCGGGGGAGACTCCCGAGCAGGCGATGTACCGGGAGCTCAACGAGGAAACCGGGCTCGCGCCGCAGCACGTGAGGGTCCTCGGCCGCACGCGGGATTGGTTGCATTACAACGTGCCCAACCACTGGGTAAAGCGCGAGTGGCGCGGCACCTACAAGGGCCAGAAGCAGATCTGGTTCCTGCTGCGCCTGGTCGGGCGCGACTGTGACATCAGCCTGAGGGCGAGCGGCCATCCGGAATTCGACGCGTGGCGGTGGCACGAGTACTGGGTGCCGCTCGAAGCCGTGATCGACTTCAAGCGCGAGTCCTATCGCATGGCGCTCGAGCAGCTCGCCTCGTTCCTCGAGGTCACGCCGCGGCACATCGGACTGTCGCCTTACGGGCGCCGGCGCAAGCACGCGCGCGGCGGGCGGCCAACGATCCTTACGCCGACCCCGGCTGGAAGCGACGCCTAGAAGCCGCGGCTGCGCGCCGGGATCGCGAGCGCGGCGACGGCTGCGACCACCACCATCAGCACGATGGCCACGAGGACCACGACCACGGTGTAAGGGATCGCCTTGTCCTCGGGAACCTTCATCAGCAGCGCGAGCCCGGTGTAGAGCAGGTACAGGCTGTAGAGGCTTCCCAGCACGGCGAGGATCGCCAGGGCGGGCAGGACCGCGAAGATTCCCCCCACCCACGCGGCCGTCGGAAAGAAAGCCGCGACCTTCAGCGCCTGCATGAAATCCTTGTCGCCGCCGAATTTCGGGGCGAGCCCGTCGATCACCA
>JANNKG010000477.1:0-11165 GCA_031396185.1 Burkholderiales bacterium
GCGGACCCGATCAAGTACGAGGTCGACAAGGTCACCGGAGCGATGTTCGTGGACCGTTTCGTGTCCACGGCGATGCACTATCCGTGCAACTACGGCTATGTTCCCCAGACTCTTTCCGATGACGGCGACCCGGTCGACGTACTGGTGATCACGCCGTTCGCGCTGATGCCGGGCGTGGTGGTGCGCTGCCGCCCCATCGGGCTGCTCAAGATGACCGACGAGGCCGGCGGCGACACCAAGCTCCTCGCGGTGCCGATCGACAAGCTCACGCCGCTCTATCGCCACATCGAAACGGTGCGCGACCTGCCGGAGCTTGCCATCACCCAGATCACGCATTTCTTCGCCCACTACAAGGACCTGGAACCCGGCAAGTGGGTGAAGATCGAGGGTTGGGGCAGCCCCGAAGAGGCCAAGGCCGAGATCCGTAACGGCGTGCGGCGCTACAAGAAGCCGGTCACGCGGAAAAAAAAGTAAGCCTTCGGGGCCGGCTGCGACCCACGGCCATGCGCTGGATTCCGGTCCTACTCCTCATGCTCCCTTCGCTTGCTTCGGCCGCCGAATGCACCGCGCGCTCGGGCCCCAATACTGCCGCACTGGTCGAGCTTTATACGTCCGAAGGCTGCTCGAGCTGCCCGCCGGCCGACCGCTGGCTATCCGCGTTCGCCCCGGTGGCCGGCAACGGCGACGTGGTGGCGCTCGCCTTTCACGTGAACTACTGGGATTACATTGGCTGGAAGGACGTATTCGCCGACGCGCGCTTTACGGAGCGGCAACGCGAGCGCGCATCCGCCTCCGGGGCGCGCTACGTCTACACGCCCCAGGTAGTGATCGGCGGGCGCGACTTTCCCGGCTGGTCGAGCCAGCGCTCGGCGGCGTCCGCGTTCGAGGCGATCCGGCGCAAACCCTCGCCGGTCTCGATCGAAGTGCTGCTTCGCGTCGCCGCGGACCGCACCCTCACCGCCGAAGTGAACGCGACGGGCAAGGAGAGCCTTGCGAAGGCCGATCTCGCGCTCCTTACCGTGCTCACCCAGAACGGGCTCGCCAGCCGTGTCACCGCGGGCGAGAACCGCGGCGAGAAGCTGCAACACGATTTCGTGGTCCGCGACCTTGCGGCGCACCGGGGGCTCGGCAAGGCCACCGCGACTTTCAAGCCCCGGCCCGACTGGAACCCCGAGCGCATGGCGGTTGCCGCCTTCGTGCAGAACCTGAAGACCGGTGAGGTCCTACAGGCCGTCTCACTGCCCCTGTGTAAAAGTTAATCGAGAGTGGCTGGCGCCTGGCGCCGCAAGCCGAGCCACGCGAGCAATCCCAGGGCGATGCCGATCGCGACCATGCCGGCAAGCTCCAACGGGGGCGGGCGCTCGCCCAGCTGGATCGCGGAGCTCAATACCGAGATCACCGGGATGCCGAGCGCGTTGAGGCCGGCGATGCCTGCGGGCGTGTGGGCGAGGACATAGGTCCACAGCCACCATCCCATGGCCGTGGCGAGGATCGCGGAGAACAGCAGCGCCCAGACGAACTCCGCGTTCCATCGAATCGGATCGTGCGGGTGGATGAAAGCGAGGAGAGCCAGCACCAGGAAGCCGAAGAAGAGCTGCCATGCGGTAAAGAGCAATGGATCGCCGGCGGCGGTGGGCCACTTCTTCGACAGCACCGCGGTGATCGCCCACACCGCGCCCGCAGCCACGGCGAGGAGGCTCCCGGTGAGGCTCGTGAGCTCCCACGGCGCGACGATCAGCACCAGTCCGCCGAACGCGAGCGCCACCGCGAGCCACTGCGCGCCGCGCATGCGCTCGTGGATGATGAAGTGCGCGAAGATGATCATCCAGAAGGGCATGGTGAATACCAGCACCGAGGTCTTCCCCGACCCCGCGTAGAGCAGCGCGAAATGCGACAGCGCCACGAAGAGCGCCACCTGCAGCACGCCCAGCAGGATCGCCATGCGGTAGCTCGGTAGCCGCAGGCCGCGGCCGCGCAGTTTCACGATCGCGAAGAGGAGCGTGCAGCCGATCGCCACGCGCAGCGCCGCGAAATCGAACGGGTGCGCATGGGCGAGCGCGATCTTCATCACCACCCATGAATATCCCCAGATGACCACCATCGCCACCAGCGCGGCGATCGGCGCGGAGCCCGCCTTCCTCACTGCGCCGCTTCGACCGCGGGGTGGCTGCGAATCTCGAGCGCTTGGCCGTCGGGGGAGTCGAGGCGCAGGTCGCCTTTGCGAAGGCTGTCGACCTGGGCGACCACCAGCATGTCGATGCCGCCTTCGGGTGCAGGGGCGGCGTTGACGATCTCCCCCGACGCCTGGTCGCCGAACGCATCGCTGTAGACCTTCTGTCCGGGCAGCGGTGCAGTGGCATTCGCTCCGAGGTGGGCCAGCGCCATGCGCCGCTTGAGGATACCGCGGTACTGCGTGCGCGCGACGATCTCCTGGCCGGGATAGCAGCCCTTCTTGAAGCTCACGCCACCCACCAGTTCGAAGTTCGCCATCTGCGGCACGAATGCATCCTGGGTCGCCGCGAGGATCGTCGGGATGCCGGCGCGAATCGAGGTCCACTCCCAGGCATCGGTGCCGGCACGTGTGGCGTTCTCGGCGAGCGCGTCGAAGATCCCGGGGGCCACGTCGATGGGGGCGAAGATGACGAAGCGTTCGGCATCCAGGGCCACGCAGGCGGCACCCTCCTTTTCCACCGCCCGCAGCCGCTCGGGCACCTCACCCCAGTGGCGCGCAATCGCCGCGCTCGCGTTGTTACCGGCGAAGCCGATGCGGGCGTAGCGCGCGCTGGCGTCCTCGATCTTCACCTTCGAGCGCAGCACGAACATGCCGAGGCGCTTCGCGATGGCCGGCGCGATTTCCGCCGGCAGCATCAGCAGATAGCGGTTCGGGCGCTTCAACAGCAGGAACGTCGCCAGCAGCCGCCCCTTCACCGAGCACCAGCCGCTCCACTGCGCGCCGCCATCAGGAAGGGCCTGCACGTCATTGGTGAATTGCGCATGCAGGAATGCGCCGGCGTCGTCCCCCGTGACCTCGAGAAGCGCGTTATGGGAGAGGTCGGCCACGATTGTTCCATCGCGGGCGGCCAGGAGTTCGGCGTGCGGCTCGCCGAAGCTCGCCACGCGCCCGTGCTCGAGCCTCGCGCCGCGGCCCGCCAGGAAGGCGTGCCACGAGGCTGTGGGATTCGCAGGCTCGGACGACATGGGGGGAATGTGGAGGCGATAACGGCGAACGGCAAGTATAGCGGCGCAGTCGAGGTGGCACTCGCGCGCTCACGGTTCGTGCCGGCGTTCGTGGTTGCGGCCACCGGTGCGACACTGGCGTTGGTCGCGTTGGTGCCGCTGCGCCTGGACGCGGCCATCCTGCTCGCCACCTGGGCGGCGTGCCTGGCGATCGACGCGCTGCGCCGCTGCCGGCCGATGCGCCGCCTCGCCCTCGACTGCTCTGGGGCCGTGAGCGTGGACGGCGTGGCAGGCGAGCTGCGCGACGGCTCCTTCGTAGCGCCGTGGCTCACTATCGTGCGCTGGCGCCCCGCCGGCGCCCGCTTCGACCGCACGCTCCTCGTGCTCGGCGACATGCTCCCCGCAGCAGACTTCCGCCACCTTCGCGTCATCCTGAAATGGCGCTAAGTGCGCTTTTCAGTTTTTGGGTTAACTTGCGGGTTCCGGCGTGGCGCGAGCCGGCAAGATCTCTGGGAGAAAAATAATGATTCCAAGCAATCTGGGCCTTGCGGCCGCCATGTTGATGATCGCCGCACTGGGCACGGGCTGCGCGGCGACGCGAAGCGAGGTCAAGCTGGCGAGTCCGGTCGCGGCGCCCGCCTCCACCGTTCCTGCCACCGGCAAGGTGGTCGTGATCCGTTCAGTCACCGATGCGCGCGTGTTCGAACAGGCGCCGCGCGATCCCAGCGTGCCGTCGCTGGGCGGTGAGGGCGCCGGCACGGCCTCCGCGGAGATCAAGGCGCGCGCGATCGGACGCAAGCGGGGTGCCTATGGAATGGCGATGGGCGACGTCATGCTCGAGCAGGGCAAGACCGTGGAGGCGGTGGTGCGCGAAAACCTCGTCACCGCGTTGGGGCAGGCGGGCTTCCAGGTGCGCGACGCGGCGGCGGGCGGTGCTGCGCCACTGATGATCGACGTCCGCATCAGGAAGTTCTGGGCGTGGGCGACGCCCGGCGCCTTTACGATGACGGTCGAGGCCCGGATCGAAACCGACCTGTCTGCCCCGGGCGCGGCGCCAGTCGCGGTCAACGTGCGCGCCTCCGACGCGCGCATGGTCATCACCGATGGCGCCTGGATCGAGCTGGTGGACAAGGCACTGCAGGATTATCGCGCCCAGGTCGCATTGAAGGCCGGCGCCTGGCGTTGAACACAGCCGCGAGCCCAATCAGCCGATTTCCGGTCCCGGAAGTGGGGGAGCTGCCGGACGATATTCGCAGCCGAATCCTGGCGGTGCAGGAGAAGTCCGGCTTCGTGCCCAACGTGTTCCTGGTGCTCGCCCACCGGCCCGACGAGTTCCGTGCGTTCTTCGCCTACCACGATGCCTTGATGGAGAAGCCCGGCGGTCTCACCAAGGCCGAGCGCGAGATGATCGTCGTCGCGACGTCGGCCGCGAACCACTGCCTGTACTGCGTCGTGGCGCATGGGGCGATCCTGCGTATCCGCGCGAAGGACCCGAAAGTCGCCGACCAGGTCGCCACCGACTACCGCAGTGCGGACATCGCGCCGCGGCAGGTGACGATGCTGGATTTCGCGATGAAGATCGCGGTGGAGCCCCACCGGATGGACGAGGGCGACTTCGCCGCGTTGAGCGCCGCCGGTTTCACCGACGAGGACATCTGGGACATCGGCGCGATCGCCGCGCTGTTCGCGCTCTCCAACCGCATGGCACACCTCACGCGGATGCGTCCCAACGAAGAGTTCTATCTGCTGGGGCGAGTTCCGAAATAAGCCGCTACCCGAATAACCCGGCGATGGTCTCTTCGCCGATCGCGAACGCAGTACTCATCCCGGTACCGCTGGTGACCGACACCAGGCGCACGCGCGGCGCGAGCGCCTCGGAAAGCACCGGGCGCACTTCGGCCACCGGGTAGTAGCCGAGCCAGCGCTCGAGCACGTCCAATGCCGGCAAGTCGAAGAGTGCGTGCAACTCGCCGAGGATCAACTCGTCGACCTCGGCCGAGGCGAACGGATCGGCCGCCTCGCCGTAGTGGTGCGAGTCGCCGACGATGAGCGAGCCATCGGCGCCCTGGGCCACGATCAGGTGCACGCCGTGATCGAGCTCACGCCCGCACTCCCGGGCGATCTCTTCCCGAAGGCGCGCCGCCGCAGGCTGCGCAGCAAACCCCTCGTAGCGCAGCAAGCTCAGGTCGGTCATCACCACGGCGGGAAGCCGGAAACCCGGGCTCGCGAGCCGCATCATCTGCAGCTTGCAGGGGCGCAGCTTGACGCGCTTCGCAAGCTCGGGGGCAAAGGTGGCGACCGCGGCGCCGGGCGCAATCACCACGGCGCCGGCCTCGAGCGTGCCGGTGGCATGGCGCACCGTCGTGCCATCGATCCCGAAGGCGATTGTCTCCCACGCGAACACCACTCCGTGGCGCTCCTCGAGCCAGCGTGCGAGCTGCGGCAGTGCCGCGCGCGCCTCGACCCGCAACTCGTGAGGACTGGCAAGCGCGCCGAGGATCCGCGCGTTGAGGCCGGGCACGCGATCGCGGGTTGCCGCCGCGTCCAGAAGTTCGCAACCCGCGCCCATCGCGGAAGCGGCGAATTCCTGGAGGACGGCGAGCGCGCCCGGGCGGCGTGCGACGATCACCGCGCCGTGCTGCTGGATTTCGATACCCGCCTCGGGTGCAACCTCCGCCCACACCTCGCGCGAGCGCAACGCCCGACGGCGAGTCTCACCACCCTCCTGCCCGCTCACGGTCACGAATCCGAAGTTGCGCACCGACGCCGATTCGGCACGCGCATCGCGCTCGAGAACCGCCACGCTCAGCCCGCGCCGTGCTCCCGCCAACGCGTGGGCCAGGCCCACGATGCCGGCACCCACCACCACGAGATCGAAGGAGGCCATCGCGTGTAGCATAACGGCCTCATCGAAATTCTTCCTCGACCGTCATGCATTCATCCCTGACCGCCCTGGTCGCCGCCACCGTGTTCCTCGTGGCGCCCGGCGCGGCCGCACAGTCGCCGAACTATCCCGACAGCCCGCGCAAGCCGGTCACCGACGAGTACCACGGCATCCAGGTCACCGACCCGTACCGCTGGCTCGAGGACGGCAAGGATCCCGCGGTGCGCGCGTGGAGCGAGGCGCAACTCACCGTTACCCGCGGCGTGCTCGACGCGCTGCCGGCGCGCAAGGTCCTCCAGGCGCGCTTGCGCAGCCTCTTCGCCGGCGCCCCGGTGAGCTACTACGCGTTCCAGGACCGCGGATCGTTTTTCGCGATGAAACGCCAGCCGCCGCGCAACCAGCCGTTCCTGGTGGCGATGAAGTCGCCTGGCGACGTGCAGTCCGAGCGCGTCCTGCTCGACCCGAATGTGCTAAACGCGAAGGGCACCACCGCGATCGACTTCTTCGTCGCGTCCCGCGACGGCAAGTACGTCGCCGTCGCGATTTCCGAGCGCGGCAGCGAGGACGGATCGGCGCACGTGATCGAGACCGCGACCGGCAAGCGCCTGTCCGACGTCGTGCCGCGCGTGCAGTATCCGACCGGCGGCGGCAGCATCGCCTGGGACGCGAAGGGCACGGGCTTCTACTACACGCGCTATCCGCAGGGCAGCGAGCGGGCGCCCGAGGATGCCAACTTCTACCAGCAGGTGTACTTCCACAAGCTGGGTACGCCGCCTGCAAGCGATACGTATGTCATCGGCAGGGAGTTTCCACGCATCGCCGAAGTCGACCTCGAGAGCTCGCGCGACGGGCGCTACCTGGTCGCCACGGTGGCCAATGGCGACGGCGGCGAATACGCCATCTATCTGCGCGATCCGCGCGGCCAATGGACGCGCGTGGCGGACCACGCCGACAAGGTGAAGCGCGCCGAGATCGGCCTGGACGGCAACCTCTACCTCCTGTCGCTCAAGGACGCCCCGCGCGGCAAGGTCTTGCGCGTGCCGCTTGCGCGCCCGGTGCTCGCCGATGCAAGAGTGATCGTGCCCGAAGGCGAATCGACCGTCGTATCGATCGCCCCCGCGCGCGACCGGTTGTTCGTGTCCTATATGGTCGGAGGGCCCTCGGAGCTGCGCATGGTCGATCTCGCGGGCAAGCTTGCCGGGAGCGTGCCGACCGAGCCGGTCTCGAGCGTGTCGGTGGGCGCCGTTCTCGATGGCGGCGACGTGCTGGTGGCGAGCCAGAGCTATGTGAGCGCTCCCGCCTGGTACCGCTACTCGCCGCGCGGCAACCGGTTGGTGAAGACCGCGCTCGCCGGCGAGCCCACCGTGAGCTTCGCCGACGCGGAAGTGGTGCGCGAGATGGCCGTCTCGAAGGATGGCACGCGCGTGCCGGTCAACATCCTCATGAAGAAGGGCACCCAACGCGACGGGACCAACCCGGTGCTGCTGTACGGCTACGGCACCTACGGGATGAACATGCGGCCCTGGTTCTCGCTCGCCAATCGCGTGTGGCTCGACCACGGCGGCGTCTACGTGGTGGCGAATATCCGTGGCGGCGGTGAGTTCGGCGAGGCGTGGCATCTCGCGGCGAACCTGGCGCGCAAGCAGACGACGTTCGACGACATGATCGCTGTGGCGCAGCACCTCATCGACCGTGGCTACACCCGACGCGACAAGCTTGCCGCGATGGGCGGCAGCGCCGGCGGGCTGCTGATGGGGGCGATCCTCACGCAGCGCCCGGATCTCTTTCGCGCCGTGGTGGCCCAGGTCGGCATCTACGACATGCTGCGCGTGGAGCTCACACCCAACGGCGCGTTCAACGTGCCCGAGTTCGGGACCGTGAAGGACCGCGTGCAGTTCGACGCGATGTACGCGTACTCGCCGTATCACCGCGTGAAGGACGGCACCGCCTATCCGGCGCTGCTGCTCACCACTGGCGAGAACGATGGCCGCGTTGCACCCTACAACTCGCGCAAGATGGCCGCGCGCGTGCAGGCGGCGAGCACTTCGGGCAGGCCGGTGCTGCTGCGGGTGAGCTTCGACACCGGCCACGGCCAGGGAACCGGGCTCGACCAGCGGGTAGAAGAGAACGCCGACACGTACGCATTCCTGATGAGCCAGCTGGGAATGAATTAACCTGGAATCGTGATCCTCGAGGCCCTCGACTACGCCGGCGTCGCGGTGTTCGCCATCAGCGGCGCGCTGGCGGCGGGGCGCAAAGGCCTCGACCTGCTGGGCGTGCTGGTGATCGCCACGGTAACCGCCATCGGCGGGGGCACGATTCGCGACGTGCTGCTCGACCGGCCGGTGTTCTGGATGGCGCAGCCGGTCTTCCTGTATGTGATCATCGGCGCGGCGCTTGCGACGCTCGCCTATACGCGCCGATTCAGGGCGCCGGACCGCGCGCTCGCCGTGGCCGACGCCCTTGGGCTCGCGCTCTTCACCATCAGCGGCGCGCAGATCGCCGAGGGCCTCGAGCACCGGGGAATCGTGGTGGTGCTGATGGGCACGTTAACTGGAGTGGCGGGCGGAGCGCTGCGCGACGTGCTGAGTGCGGAGATACCGCTTATCCTTCGCAAGGGCCAGATCTACGCGACCGCGGCCATCGCGGGCGTGGTGCTGTACCTGCTGCTGCAGGCAGTGATCGATCGCACCCTCGCAGCGCTCGCGGGCATGATCTGCATCGCCGCGATCCGCCTGGGCGCGATCGCCTTCAACTGGACGTTGCCCGTGTTCACCGTTCCGGGACCGGAGGACCGATGAGAATGCCGATTGCGGCGCTGCTGTTATCCATTGGCCTCGCGCTAGCCGGGTGCTCGGAACCGATTCCGCCGGAGAAGCTCGCCTACGCCGGCGAATGGCGCGGCGAGAACGTGCACCTGGTGATCACGCCCGAGGGCAGCGTGCAGTACGAGCGGCGCGACGGAGCCGCGAACATTTCGGTGAGCGCGCCGATCCAGCGCTTCGAAGGCGACAACTTCGTGGTCGGTGTGGGCCCTTTCAACACCACCTTCGTGGTCTCGAAGCCCCCGCACCTGGTCGATGGCCAGTACCGCATGGTGGTCGACGGAGTGGAGCTCACGCGAACGCGCGCTTTCGAAGGAACTCGCGCCTGACTTTTTCTCTATAATTACGTCATGAATCCGCACGACGCGCCGCCGCAGCAGATCCTCACGCTGCCGGGCGCAGTGGCGCTCTCGCCCTTCCGCGTCGAGAAGCTCCTCGCCTCGCTTCCCAGGGCCCTCGCCGAAGCAATCACCATCGACACCCGCTTCGTGCATTTCGTGGCGCTGGCGGCACCGCTGGATGCGGGCGAGACCCAGGTCCTCGAGAAGCTCCTGACCTACGGCACGCCGGCCACCGGCGCGCCGCAGGGCGTGCTCCTGCTGGTGTTGCCGCGCTTCGGCACCGTGTCGCCATGGTCTTCCAAGGCCACCGACATCGTCCGCAACTGCGGGCTGGCGAAGATCGAGCGGGTCGAGCGGGCCGTCGCCTACTACATCACCGCCCGCGATCCCGGACCGTTGTCGGAGCGCTCGCGGCGCGCGCTCGATCGGGCGATCCACGACCGCATGACCGAGACCGTCGTGACCGGGTTTGCCGAGGCGGAACGCCTCTTTGAGCGGCACGCGCCGAAGCCGCTCGCGACGGTTGAACTCCTGGCGGGCGGGCGCGCGGCGCTCGACGACGCGAACGCCTCGATGGGCCTGGCGCTCGCACCCGATGAAATCGACTACCTGCACGAGCATTTCACCCGGATCGGGCGCAACCCCACCGACGTCGAGCTGATGATGTTCGCCCAGGCGAATTCGGAGCATTGCCGCCACAAGATCTTCAATGCGTCGTGGACGATCGACGGGCAGGCGCAGGACGCCTCGCTCTTCCAGATGATCCGCAACACGCACGCCAAGAGCCCGCGCGGCACCATCGTCGCCTACTCCGACAACTCCGCCGTGATGGAGGGCGCGCCGATCGAGCGCTTCTATCCCGACGGCGGCGGCGAGTGGAAATATTCGACCGACCTCACGCACATCCTGATGAAGGTGGAAACCCACAACCATCCGACGGCGATCGCGCCACACCCGGGCGCGGGCACCGGCGCCGGCGGCGAGATCCGCGACGAGGGGTCCACCGGTACCGGAGGCAAGCCGAAGGCGGGGCTCACGGGCTTCTCGGTCTCGAACCTGGAGATTCCGGAGGCGCGCCAGCCGTGGGAGACCGCTTACGGCAAGCCCGATCGCATCGCCTCCGCGCTCACCATCATGATCGACGGCCCGATCGGGGGCGCGGCGTTCAACAACGAGTTCGGCCGGCCCAACCTCGCGGGCTACTTCCGCAGCTTCGAGCTAAACGCCGGCGGCGAGGTGCGCGGCTACCACAAGCCGATCATGCTCGCGGGCGGCTACGGCAACATCGCGGCGCAGCACACCGCGAAGAAACCATTGGGCCCGGGCGCGCTTTTCATCCAGCTGGGCGGCCCCGGCTTTCTCATCGGGCTGGGTGGAGGTGCGGCCTCCTCGATGGCCTCGGGCCAGAACGTCGAGTCGCTCGACTTCGATTCGGTGCAGCGCGCCAACGCCGAGCTCGAGCGCCGCTGCCAGGAAGTGATCGACGCGTGCTGGCAGATGGGCAGCCGCAATCCCATCCTCTCGATCCACGACGTCGGCGCGGGCGGGCTGTCGAACGCGTTTCCGGAGCTTGCTCATTCGGGCGGGGTTGGCGTGCAGTTCGACTTGCGCAAGATCCCGATCGAGGAGCCGGGCATGACGCCGATGCAGATCTGGTCGAACGAATCGCAGGAGCGCTACGTCCTCGCCGTCGACGTCACGCGCCTGGAGGACTTGCGCCGCATCTGCGAGCGCGAGCGATGCCTCTTCGCGGTGGTGGGCGAGGCGCGCGAGGATCCGCAGCTCGTGGTCGAGGACGCGCTGTTCGGGAACCGCCCGGTGGACATGCCGCTGGAAGTGCTGCTGGGCAAGCCGCCGCGCATGCATCGCGAGGTGAAGCGCCGCGCCCGCGCGCTCGAGCCCGTGGCTCTATCCGGCATCAAGCTCGCGGAGGCGGCC
>JANNKG010000487.1:0-6267 GCA_031396185.1 Burkholderiales bacterium
CCGATCATCGTGTTTTCGATCTTCAAGTTGGGGGCGCTGAAGCGCGTCGTAATGGGTGAGGAGGAGGGCACCCTCGTCCACAACTGAAATGGCGACCCTCTTCCAGAGACATCGGGAACGGCGTTCGAGCGGACGAAATGCGGCGCCGCTCAACGCCGGCAAGCGTGAGGAGCGCGGTACATGAGCATCGGAGACATCAAGAAGCAGGCCACGGAAAAGATGGCCAAATCGGTGGACACGCTCAAGCACGACCTCGCGAAGGTCCGCACCGGCCGCGCGCACACCGGCCTCATCGACCACCTGCGGGTCGACTACTACGGCTCCCCGATGCCGATCAACCAGGTGGCGAACGTGACGCTCTCCGACGCGCGCACCATCTCGATCCAGCCATTCGAGAAGAAGATGGTGCAGGTAGTCGAGAAGGCGGTGCGCGACTCCGACCTGGGCGTGAACCCGGCGACCTCGGGCGACGTGATCCGGGTGCCGATGCCCGCGCTCACCGAGGAGCGGCGCCGCGACCTCACCAAGATCGTGCGCCAGGACGGCGAGAGCGCGAAGGTGGCGGTGCGCAACATCCGCCGCGACGCGATTCAGCACCTCAAGGACCTCCTGAAGAATGGCGAGATCGGCGAAGACCACGAAAAACGCGCCCAGGACGAGGTGCAGAAGATGACCGACAAATCGATCGCCGACATCGACCGGCTGGTCGCGGAGAAGGAGAAGGATCTCATGGCCGTGTAGCGCCACGGCCTGCGATTTCTCCGCCCAATGCCCGAGTTCGACAGCTCAACCCAAAAAGTGCCCCCGAGCGGCGACGTGCCGCGCCACGTCGCGATCATCATGGACGGCAACGGACGCTGGGCGAAGAAGCGCTTCCTGCCGCGCGTGGCAGGGCATCATCGCGGCGTGGAGGCGGTGCGCGAAGTGGTGAAGGCGTGCGTCGAGCATCGCGTGGAGTACCTCACCCTGTTCGCTTTCTCCAGCGAGAACTGGCGCCGCCCCCCCGAGGAAGTCTCCTTCCTCATGCAGCTTTTCGTGCGCTCGCTCGAGCAGGAAGTCGGCAAGCTCCACGACAATGGCATCCGCCTCAGGATCGTCGGCGATACCGCGCGCTTCGATGCCAGCATCAACGACCTGGTCCGCCGGGGCGAGGAGCTCACCGCGGCCAACACCGGGCTCACGCTCACCATCGCCGCCAATTACGGTGGGCGCTGGGACATCCTGCAGGCGGCCGAGCGCTGCCGGCGCGAGAATCCCGCGCAGTCGATCACCGAGCAACGCCTGTCGCAGTTCCTGTCGATGAGCTACGCGCCCGAGCCGGACCTCTTCATCAGGACCGGCGGCGAGCAGCGCATTTCCAATTTCCTCCTCTGGCAGCTCGCCTACACCGAGTTCTACTTCACCGACGCGCTCTGGCCGGACTTCGGCGCCGCCCTCCTCCTCGAGGCGTTCGCCTCGTTCCGGCGCCGCGAGCGACGCTTCGGGCGCACCAGCGAGCAGCTCGCCCAAGCGCAGCCCGCCGCGCACGCCGGATAGCGCCGTTGCTCCTCACCCGCGTCATCACCGCGCTAGTGCTGTTGCCGATCGTGCTCGGCATGTTGTTCTTCGCCTCGCCCCCCGTGTGGTCGCTGTTCGCGCTGGTCATCGCACTGATCGCCTGCTGGGAGTGGTCGCGCATGTGCCGGCTGTCCCGTCGAGGCCAGGTCGCCTACCTGGTGGCCTCGGGGGCGATCGGCGCCTACCTGTGGCTCGTGTACCTGCGCCTCATGCCCGGCAACTTCGTCGCGGCGGCGATGACCGGCTTCATCCTGGCGGCGGCGTTCTGGATCGTGGCCGCTCCCTACTGGCTCGGCAACAAGCTGCGGCCGTCGCCATCGACCTGTGCCGCGGCCGGCTGGGTCGTGGTGTGGCCCGCATGGTTCGCGCTGGTGGTGCTGCGCGACACCAGCCCGTGGCTGCTGCTGGCACTCGCCGCCATGGTGTGGGCCGCGGATATCGCGGCGTATTTCGCCGGCAAGCGTTTCGGGCGGCACAAGCTCGCGCCAATGGTGAGCCCGGGCAAGACCTGGGAGGGCGTTGCCGGCGGGATGCTCGGCGTGGCGGTGTACGGAGCGGTGCTTGCCTGGATCGCCAACAGCCGCGAGACGCCGCTTACCAGCATTTTCGACGGCGGCGCGGCGCTGGTGGCGATCCTCGCCATGCTGGCGTTGACGGCGGTGAGCATCGTGGGCGACCTGTTCGAGTCGTGGATGAAGCGCGGCGCGGGGCTCAAGGATTCGAGCAACCTGCTGCCGGGGCACGGCGGCGTGCTCGATCGCATCGATGCGCTGACGTCCTCGCTGCCGCTGGCGGCACTCGCCCTTTACGCGAGGCACGCCGCAGGATGAAGAAACGCCTCGCGATCCTGGGGTCCACGGGCTCGGTGGGCAGCAGCACGCTGGACGTCGTGACGCGACATAACGATCGTTTCGAAGTGGTGGTGCTGGCGGCGGGACGCAACGATGCGCTGCTGCTCGAGCAGTGCATCGCCCATCGGCCGCGCCACGCGGTGCTGGCCGATGCCGACGCGGCCGAGCGGCTGCGGGCCGCGCTCGCCGGGCGCGCCATTCCCACCGAGGTCACCTGCGGCGCCGACGCCCTCGAGCGCGTGGTGGTGGGCCGCGACGTGGATGCCGTGATGGCTGCCATCGTGGGCGCCGCCGGCCTGCCCGCGGCGCTCGCGGCGGCGAGCGCGGGCAAGGACGTGTTCCTCGCCAACAAGGAAGCGCTGGTGATGTCGGGCGCGCTCTTCATGGCGGCCGTCGCCCAGGGCGGGGGCCGGCTGCTGCCGATCGACAGCGAACACTCGGCGATCTTCCAGGCGCTGCCGCGGGACTTCGCCTGCGGGCGCGAGGGCGAGCTCGAGCGCTGCGGCGTTCGCCGCATCCTGCTCACGGCCTCGGGAGGGCCCTTCCGCACGACCCCGATCGAGCGCCTCGCCCGGGTGACGCCCCAGCAGGCGTGCGCCCACCCCAACTGGGTGATGGGCCCCAAGATCTCGGTGGACTCGGCCACGATGATGAACAAGGGCCTCGAGGTGATCGAGGCGCACTGGCTGTTCGGCGCACCCCTGGAGCTGATCGAAGTGGTGGTGCATCCGCAGAGCGTGATCCACTCGATGGTCGAATACCGCGACGGCTCGGTGATCGCGCAGCTCGGCGCGCCCGACATGCGCACGCCGATTGCCTGCGCGCTCGCATGGCCCGAGCGGATCGACGCGGGTGTGGCCCCGCTCGACTTCACCACCCTGGGCAGCCTCGAATTCGAGCGCGTGGACCTGGCCCGCTTCCCCTGCGTGCGACTGGCGGCGGAGGCGTTGCGCCTCGGCGGCACCGCGCCCGCGGCCCTCAATGCGGCCAACGAGATCGCGGTGGAAGCGTTCCTGGGCGGCCGCCTCGCCTTCACCGGCATCCCGGCGGTGATCGAGGCGGTGCTCGGCGAAACCAGCGTCGAGCCCCTCAAGGGCCTCGATCACGTTTATGCTGCGGATATCGAGGCGCGCGCCCTCGCAGCGAGGTTCGTCTCGCGCCTCGCGCCCCGGGCATCGATCGCCAGCCAATGAACACCGCCATCATCACCATCCTCTCCTTCCTCGTCACCGTCGGCGTCCTCGTCGTGATCCACGAGCTCGGCCATTACGCGGCTGCGCGCCTGATGGGGGTCAAGATCCTGCGCTTCTCCGTGGGCTTCGGCCGCACGCTCTGGATGCGCCGCCTCGGGCGCGACCAGACCGAATGGGCGGTGGCCGCGATTCCCCTGGGCGGGTACGTGAAGATGCTCGACGAGCGCGAAGGCGACGTGGCGGTCCACGAGCGCGCACGCGCATTCAATCGCCAGGGCGTGTGGGCACGCATCTTCATCGTGCTCGCCGGCCCCGCAGCCAACTTCGTGCTGGCGATGCTGCTGTACTGGGGCCTGTTCATCGCCGGGCTTCCGGGCATGAAGCCGGTGCTCGGCGATGCGCCCGCGAATACGCCTGCCGCCGTGGCCGGGTTCGCCAACGGGGACATCATCCGCGCCCTCGACGACGAGCCGGTCTACACCTGGACCGACGTGCGCTGGCTGCTTCTCAAGGAGGCGGTCAAGCGCGAAACGGTCACCTTGGAGGTCGAGACCGCGCGCGGCGCGCGGGTTTCGCGCCGCCTCGACCTGTCGGTCATCACCAAGGACGATCTCGACCGCGATTTCCTCGGCAAGCTCGGCTTGCGCCCGTTCCGCCCCGACGCCCCGGCGACCCTCGGACGGGTACTGCCGGGCGCGGCGGGCGCGCGCGCCGGGCTTGCGCAGGGCGACCTGGTGGTCTCGGTGGACGGCAAGCCGGTCGCGACCTGGTTCGATTTCACCGGTGCGATCGCCGCCAACCCGGGCAAGCTGATGGTGCTCGAGGTCGAGCGCCAGGGCCGGCGCTTCGAGCTTCGCGCGACACCGGATCCCGCGCCCGACGATGCGCGCCGCGGCCGCCTCGGCGTGGAAGCGGGCGATGCGCTGAAGCGCGAGTACGACCGCATGACCACCACCGTTCGCTACGGCCCGGTGGAAGCGATCGGGCGCGCGGCGCACAAGGTCTATGACCTGTCGGTCTTCAGCCTGAAGATGCTCGGGCGCATGGTCGTGGGCGACGTTTCGTGGAAGAACCTCTCGGGGCCGATCACGATCGCCGACTACGCGGGCCAGTCTGCGCAGCTCGGCTGGATTACCTACCTGGGCTTCCTTGCGCTGGTGAGCGTGAGCCTCGGCGTGCTCAACCTGCTGCCGATTCCCCTGCTCGATGGCGGGCACCTGGTGTATTATTTCGCCGAAATCGCGAAGGGAAGCCCCGTCTCGGAAAGAACCATGGAGATCGGGCAACGCTTCGGCATCGCGCTGCTCCTGGGACTGACTTTCTTCGCGTTCTACAACGACCTGAACCGCCTGTTCACCGGCTGACCCCCTTGACCCTCTCCCGATCGAACTGGCTCCGCGTGGCATTCGCGACGGCGCTCACCATCGCCTTGCCCGCGCTCGCCATCCAGCCGTTCACGATTCGCGACATCCGTGTGGAAGGCGTGCAGCGCACCGAGGCGGGCACGGTCTTCACCTACCTGCCGGTCAAGGTGGGCGACCTCATCGACGACGAGAAGGCGGCGGCCGCGATCAAGGCGCTCTATGCGACCGGGTTCTACTCCGACGTGCGCCTCGAAAGCGAAGGCGAAGTCCTCATCGTATTCGTGCAGGAGCGCCCCGCGATCGCGCAGATCGACATCGATGGCGCCAAGGAATTCACCAAGGACAACCTGAAGGATGGCCTGAAGCAGGCCGGGATCTCGGAATCGAAGATCTACGACAAGTCGCTCCTCGACCGCGCCGAGAAGGAACTGAAGCGCCAGTACACCAGCCGGGGTTACTACGGCGCCGTGGTCAAGACGACGGTGACCCCGCTCGAGCGCAATCGCGTGGCGCTGCGCTTCGACATCGAGGAAGGCACTGTCACCAAGATCGCCGACATCAACATCATCGGGGCGAAGGACTTCACCGAGCGCCAGCTGCTTCGCCAGATGAAGCTCACGACTCCGGGCTGGTTCACCTGGTTCACCAAGGACGACCAGTACTCGAAGCAGCAGCTCACCGCCGACCTGGAGGCGCTGCGCTCGCATTACCTCAATCGCGGCTACCTGGAGTTCAACATCGACTCCACGCAAGTCTCGATCACGCCCGACCGCGAGAAGATCTTCATCACCGTCGCGATCACCGAAGGGCCGGTCTACCGCGTCGGCGAGGTCAAGTTCAGCGGCGACCTGATCGTGGGCGAGCCGGAACTGCGCCGCCTGGTGCAGGTGCGCCAGGGGGACGTGTTCTCGCGCGAGAAGGTGGTCGATGCCACCAAGAAGGTGGGTGACCGGCTGGGCAACGACGGCTACTCCTTCGCCAACGTGAACCCGGTGCCCGACCTGGATCGCGAAAAGCGCATCGCCGGCTTTACCTTCTTCGTCGATCCGGGCCGGCGCGTCTACGTGCGCCGCATCAACGTGACCGGCAACCAGAAGACCCAGGACGAGGTGATCCGGCGGGAGCTGCGCCAGCTCGAGAGCTCGTGGTCCTCGCTCGAGTAGATCGCGCGGTCGAAAGAGCGCCTGCAGCGCACCGGCTACTTCTCCGAGGTGAACGTCGAGACCCCGGCCGTGCCGGGCACCTCCGACCAGGTCGACATCAACGTGAACGTGACCGAGCGCAACACCGGCACGCTCAACT
>JANNKG010000220.1:0-11928 GCA_031396185.1 Burkholderiales bacterium
CCGCGTGTTCGCTCGCACGGGTGGCGACCGCCCCGCCAAAGGAGAATCCCGCGAGGTAGAGGGGTAGTGCACCCGCGGCTGCGCGCGCGTGCTCGATCACGCGGAGCATGTCGTCGGCTTCGCCGCGACCCTCGTCATGCGCGCCAGCGGTTGCGCCCACGCCGCGGAAGTTGAAGCGATAGGTCGCGATGCCGGCATCGGTGAACGCCTTGGCGACCGTGGTCACGACCTTGTTGTCCATGGTGCCGCCGAAGAGCGGGTGGGGGTGGGCGATCTCCGCAACCGCGCGGGCCGCATCCGGCAAGCTGGCGGACACCTCGATCGCGCCCGCGGCGCCGTCGACCAGCGTCCGGGTGCTCGCAGCCGCCATCTCAGATCCGCAGTCGCTCGACCACGCGGCCGTTCACCAGGTGTTCGTCGACGATCTCGTCGATGTCCTTCTCGTCGACGTAGGTGTACCAGACCTCCTCCGGGTACACCACGACGACCGGGCCTTCCGCGCAGCGATCGAGGCAGCCGGCCTGGTTGATGCGCACGTTGCCCGGGCCGCTCAGCTTCAGTTCCTTGATGCGCTTCTTGGCGTACTCGCGCATGGCTTCGGAACCATGGCACGCGCAGCAGTTCTCGGGCGCCGCGCGCTGGTTGAGGCAGAAGAATACGTGGTGCTTGTAATAAGACATCGCGGCCCCGTTGGAGCGGACGAAAAGCGCCGCCGCTCAACAAGGGCAATTATGTCACGGGCCCGCGGCGCTCCCGGAAGAAGAGCGCGAGGGTTGTGTCACGGGGCTGAACGCGGGCTATTCCGGCAGCGCGTTGCCGTTGCCTGCGACCGTGTGAATCACGCCGTCGGGTGTGATCTTGCGAATCCTCTGGTTCATCGTATCGGCGATAAACAAGTTTCCAGCTGCGTCAACCGCCACGCCGGACGGACCAGCCAGTAGAGCCGCGGTTGCCGGACCGCCATCACCCGCGTACCCCTTCATACCCGTGTACCCATACTTACTCACGAACTCCTCACTCCACCCCGCGGACTCCTCACTCCACCGCCCGCACGCACCCGCGACGGTCGTGATGATGCCCGCGCCATCAACCTTGCGGATGCAGTGGTTGTACGGGTCCGCGATGAAGAGGGTGCCGCCGGAATCCACGGCCACGCCGTAGGGGCCTTCCAGTGCCGCCGCGGTCGCCGGCCCGCCGTCGCCGGAATATCCGCAGGTGAATGTAAAATTTGCGCGCCGATCGTAGCGTGTGTCGGCCCCGGCAACCGTAACGACCTCGCCTGGGGCACTTACTTTCCGGATGCGGCAGTAACCATCCGCGACATAGACGCTGCCCCAGGCGTCGGCCGCGATTCCTTGCGGGGCGCACAATCCCGGCAACAGGTGACGGCCGCAGACATTCGCGGTCATCGCCGTTTCCGTGCCCTCCGGCGCAAACCTGCGAAGGACTCCGGTCGCATCTGCGACAAAGAGCATTCCTGCGGCGTCGATGGCGACGCCTTGCGGCCACCAGAGCGACACCGGATCACTGGACCCCCGCAACGCCGGTTTCCCGTCACCCACGACCGTCGTGATGACCCCGTTCGTATCGACTCTGCGCACGCGATTGTTGTAGGCGTCCCCGATATAGAGATTGCCAGCCGCATCGAGCGCGAGCGGTCCCATGAGAGGCGAGAATTCGCTCGGCCAAAGCTCCAGTTCGGGATACGATTTCGGAAAGTTGAGCAGCGCGGCGGTAGCCGGACCCCCGTCGCCCGAAAAGCCCGCCGTTCCGTTCCCCGCCACTCGTGTGAGGAATCCTTGCGCGTCCATCTTGAATACGAGATTCGGGCTGCTGAAGTACACATTGCCCTGCGCGTCCGTTGCCACCGCGCCCGGCGAGCCAATCGCGGAGTCGATCGCGGCCACGCCGCACGGCTCCGAGAGAATGTAGTGATTCTTATCGCACGGTTCGATCGCGTGGACGATCGTGGGTGCACCCAGCGCGAGGGCCGCGGCGGCGCAACGTGCGATCCAGCAGGGGCTTTTCATCGAGAGGTCCTCCGTATCGATGGCGGCCATTCTAGGCCGGTCGGGACCGGCCCGAGGACCTCGAAACCCCCCGACCTATCGAAATTCGCAGTTTTCTGCGCGTCCGGATGTACGTCCAAATCGCAAGTGAGGACAATGGCGGCATGAAACGGGCTACCCCACGCGTCGATTCCGTGGCGCGGATCCGGGAGCTCGCCCGCTCGGGCGAGCTTCGCTCCGCCGTCGAGGCGGCGCGCAAGGCCCTGCGTGAAATGGGACGACGCGCCTCGCCGGGCACGCGCGTGGAGCTGCACCTCGTGGCGGCCTTCTGCGCCATGCGCCAGGGCAATCATGCCGATGCGCAGCGCGAGCTCGACACCGCAAGCCACGTCGCATCCTCGCCAGGGGCCGATGACGGCCTCGCGCTTCGCGTCGAGACGTGGCGCGCGGAGCTCGCCTATTTCCAGGGTCGCTACTCGGCCGCGAACGAGATCGTCGATCGGCTGGTCGATCGCCTCGAGGGCGGCGGCGATCCGGGTTATGCCGCATTCGCCCTGCGCATCCGCATTGCCATACTCCTGGCGCGCACCGATTACGACGGCGTCGCGGTGTTGGCCGATCGTGCCGTCCGTCTCGCCGAGGCGAGCGGCGACGACTACGTCATGGTGCAGATTCTCAATGTCCTTGGCGCCGTTTGCTTCGATCGCGCGACCTCGAAGCTGCGCGAACCGCACGCGCGCGCGCACCTGCCGTCGCTCGATCCGACCGATGCGGCTCCCATGCTGGGAGATGCACGCGAAGCGCTGCGCCTGTTCGAGCGGGCGCGTGAAGTGGCGAAGCGCGGCCACTACGAGTTTGCCGCGTGGTATGTCGCGGGCAACATCGAGAGGCTCGAGATCCTGCTGGGTCGAGCGGACCACGCAGTGCGCGCGATTCGAAAGCGCCTGAGGGCGTTGCAGGCGCGAGGAGCGAAATACGACGAGATCGTGACCCGTTCTAATCTCGCCTGGGCGTTGCGCACTCTCGGCCGCCATCGCGAGGCGCTTCATGAGCTCGACGTGGCGCTCGACCTCGCCCGCGACACCAGCACCTTCAACGTCCTTCTGGAGTTCATCCACTACGATCGTTCCGTGGTGCTCGACGCCCTTGGCGACTCGGCCGGCGCGCGCGCGAGCTATCGAAGCTACATTCGGCTATCCGGGCCGTGGAATGGGAGCGCCGCGCGCTCTGAGGGGGCGGTGCCGGTTCCAGCGCCCCGGCGCCCTTTGGAGCCGTACTTCATCAAGCGCGCCGATCGGTATGTTCTCGAACACATCGGCGAGCCGATCGCCATGGAAGACCTCGCGCAGCATTGCGGCGTCAGCTGGAAGACTCTCCAGAAGGCGTTTACCGATTTTCGCGGCCTAACTCCCGTCGCGCACGTGCGCAGCGTGCGCCTTGATGCCGCCCGCCAGGCGCTCGATGCGGGCCATGCGACCGTGGCAGAGGCCGCCGCACGCTTTGGCTTTCGCAGCGCGACGACCTTCTCGCTGGAGTATCGGAAGCGATTCGGCGTGTCGCCAAGCCGCACGAAGCGTCGCGCCCCAGCGCTTGCCGCGGCCTGACCCTTCTCTCAAACCGACCTGGGGCATCGATTTCGACCTGCCATCGAGGCAAGCAGCTCTGGTCGGTCAGGCCATGGGCTCGCGGCGCTCCCGGAAGAAGAGCGCGATGAGATAGACGACGGCCGCCACCGGCCAGAGCTCGTGCAGGAAGCGCGTGAGCGTGGCGAAGCTGCCCAGCTGGCCGTGCGGCCAGCGAAACAGCCTAAGGAACTCTTCCACCGGGCTGTACGCGCCGAAGATCTTCGAAAAGAGCGCTCCGGCGAGGATCATCACGAGCGCGAGGTAGATGCGTCCGAGGCGCGGCATGCGGCGCAGCGGCAGGAAGAGGACCAACCCGCCGGCAAGCCCCACGACCCTGCCGGGGCTCAACCACTCCTCGGCGAAGTGCGGCTGCAACAGCACCGAGGCGGCTGCGAACTTGAGCCAGAGTGCCACGCTCAGCAGCACCAGCGTCATGCGCAGGCTCCCCGTGGCGAGCCGCACGATCGCCGAGACGAAGAGGCCGAACCCGCAGATCGACAAGCCCACCGCGACCCACTGGAGGATCGCCTGCTCGACGCGCGCATCGTCGCCGATGTTGCCCGCGCCGAAGAAGGGGAGCGCGGGATTGAGCTGCGCCAGGAACCACAGCATCACCAGCACCAGGCCCGCGTCGCCCCACGCGCCCGCGACGATCAGTCGCTCGCGAATCTCGCCCAGCTGGCGCGTGACCACCGAGTAGAGCGGGTCGGCGAAGGCGAGCGCCCCGATCGCCGCGCCGAGGGTGTTGCACCCCAGGTCGATGAGCGAGGACACGCGGTTGGGCACGAAGAGCTGCGCCACCTCCATCGCCAGGCTGAAGCTGGCGGCCAGGCCGGCGGCCTTTGGAATGGCGTAGCGCGGCTCGCCCACCTGGCGGAAGTAGAGGCAGGCGAGCGTGCCGAACGGCAGGTACGCCACGATGTTGAATGCGATATCGGCGCGGACTATGTAGCGCGGCGTGAGGAAGAAGCCCGCGATCGCCTCGGGCGTGGGCGGACGCAGGGGGAAGAACGGATAGACGCTCGCGTAGGCGAGCAGGAGAGCCCAGACCGCGAGCGATCCGCGGTAGCGGCTCACCGTCATCCGACGACTTTTAGCCCCTGGCGATAGGCGCGTGCCCGCTCGACGTAATGTTCCGCGATCCACGTGTTGGTCGCGATCTCCTCGGGAGTGAGCGCGCGCACGATCTTGTTCACGCCCAGCACCAGCGAGCCGTCCGGGATCTCCTTGCCCTCGGTCACGGTGGCGCCCGCGCCGATGAGGCAGTTCCTGCCGATGACGGCGCGGTTGAGCACGATCGCGCCGATGCCGATCAGGGAGTTCTCGCCGATCGTGCATCCGTGGAGCATCACCAGGTGGCCCACGCTCACGTTCTTCTCGAGCCGCACCTGGAAGCCGCTATCGGTGTGGATCACCGAGTTGTCCTGCACGTTGACGTTCTCGCCGAGATGGATCACGTCGTTGTCGCCGCGCACGGTGACGTTGAACCACACGCTGGCGTTTCGGCCCATCACCACCGAGCCGATCACGGCCGCGTTGGGGGCCACGAAATACTCACCCTCGAAGGAGGGCCTGCGATCGTCGAGTTCGTAGATCATGGCGGGATTATAAATGGGGTCTGACCCCAATTTTATTTCACGAGGATTTGAACAGGTGCGCGAACGTGCGGCTGACCTCGAGTTTTTCGGGGCGGTCCCTGAGGGTGACCTCGCGGCGACCGGTGTCGTCGCTCGATACCGAGGCGATGGCGCGGATGTTCACGATAGTGCCGCGGTGCACCTGCCAGAAGTGGCGCGGATCGAGCTCGGCGATGAGCTCGCGCAACGTCTTCTTCACCAGCGCATCGCCGTCGCGCAGCACCACGCGCGTGTATTTGGTGTCGGACTGGAAGTAGGCCACGTCATCGACATTGATGAGCTTCAGGGTGCTGCCGAGGGAAGCCTGCAGCCACTGCAGGCGATCGGCTTCGGGCGCGATGCGGCGCGCGAGCTCGCCGACGAGGGCATCGAGGGACGGGGCGGGCGTGCCCAAGCGCGCCTTGAGGCGCTTCACCGTCTCTGCCAGCCGCTCCGCTGCGGCGGGCTTCAGCACGTAGTCGACCGCGCCGCGCTCGAAGGCTTCGACCGCGTAGCGGTCGTAGGCGGTGACGAACACCACATGCGCCTGGTCCCCGATGGTGCGCGCCGCATCGAGGCCATTCATCGACGGCATCTCGATGTCGAGGAAGACGAACTCGGGCCGATGCTCGCGCACGGCATGCACCGCTTCCGCGCCGTTGGAGGCCTCGGCAACGATCTCGAGCTCCGGCCACGCCTGCGCGAGGGCAGCACGCAGGCTCGCCCGCAGCAGCGGTTCGTCATCGGCAATGACGGCGGTGGTCATCGCCCGGGCACCTCGATCATGGCGCGCGTGCCGCCGCCCTCGCGCCCGGCCAAGTCGAGGCGCGCCGCTGTCCCGAACAGCGCCGCGAGCCGTTCGCGAATGTTGGCGAGCCCCACGCCACGCCCGATCGGCTCGAGGAGCCCGCGTCCGTCATCCTCGACCTCCAGCTGCAGCCGTCCCTCGGCCGCACGAGCGCGGATCGAGACGCGGCCATGCCCCACGGGCGCCACGCCGTGCTTGATCGCATTTTCGGCGAGCGTGATGACCATCAGCGGCGGGAAGGGTGCGTGCGCGAGGGCTTCCGGGATGTCCACCGCCACATGCAACTCGCCCCCCATGCGCAGCCGCATGATCTCGAGGTAGGCGCGCGCGAGCTCGGCCTCGCGTCCGACGGTGGAGGTCTCGCTGCGGATCTCGGGCAGTGCCGTGCGCAGGTAGTGGATCAGGTGATCGAGCATAGCGAGCGCATCCGGCGAGCCGGTTTGCACGAGGTAGCGCACGTTGGCGAGCGTGTTGAAGAGAAAGTGCGGCTCGACCTGGGCCTGGAGCAGCTTGAGCTCCGCCTGCAGGCTCTGGCGCGCGAGGCGCTCGCGGTCCGCCTCGGCCTCCAGCAGCGCCATGCGCTGCTTCACGTCGCGGCCGCGCAGGAACGCGAGGGTCCAGAAACCCGCCAGGAGCATGGCACCCACGCCGAGCACCGCGCCCGCCGTTCTCAGCATCTTCTCCGGCGTCATCGAGGCGAGCGGCCGACCCGCATCGAGCGTGGCCATGACCGCGCCGACCACTCCGCCGGCGACCAGTGACAGGACGAAGTAGATGAAGGTCTTGCGCGCGCGCGGCCCGGTATAGCGGCGATAGCCGTACCAGACCGAGATGAACGAGAACAGCACGACGATCACGAGGCCGTTGCCGGCGATCAGCGCGCGCGGCCAGCCCAGCTTGGGCACGAGCAGCCCGAGCGCCGCCGACAGTGCGGCCGCAATCAGCGCGTAGTAGGCGAGCCAGCGCCAGAAATTGCGCTTCAGCTGGGCATCGAGCTCCAGCGCCTCCTTGAGCTCCTCGGGCGACAAGCGCTTCGCCGCCCACGCATCGCCGCTCTTTTCCAGGCGGCGCATGCACGACACGAACGCGGTCACGGGGTTGAATTGCATGGACCAGAGCCTACCGGAAGGCGCCGGGCGGGACCGGGCGTCCCGACGAACCCACGGAATAAAAGGGTCAGACTCCTTCATTCGGGGATGAATGAAGGAGTCTGACCCTTTTATTCACTTTTATTCACATCTGCTTGAAGAGGTGGGAGTAGATGCGGGAGACGACGAGGGCCTCGTCCTTGCCCCGGATCTTCACGTGGGCCTGGCCGCGGAAATCGCGGGTGACGCCGGCGATGGCGGCGGCGTTCACCAGCGTCGAGCGGTGGATCTGCCAGAAAACCTCGGGGTCGAGGCCGTCGAGGAGCTCGCGAATCGGCGTCTTGATGAGGGCCTCGCCCTCCGCCAGCACCACCCGCGTGTACTTCTCGTCGGACTGGAAGAACAGCACCTCGGCCACCGGGATGAGGCGCAGATTGGGTCCGACAGTGGCCTTGATCCACTGCAGTTTCTCGCGCTTGCCCCCGAGCTGCTCGGTGATGTGCGCGAGCACGGTGTTCAGGTCGGCGGGGGGTGTCGCGAGCTTGGCCTTCAGGCGCGAGATCGTCACCGCGAGCCGCTCGTCAGTGGCGGGCTTGAGGATGTAGTCGACCGCGCCGGTCTCGAAGGCCTGGATCGCGTACTGGTCGTAGGCGGTGACGAACACCACGTGGGCGCGTCCTGCCACGTGGCGAGCCACTTCCACCCCGGTCATCTCGGGCATCTGGATATCGAGGAACATGAAGTCGGGCGCACGGTCTTCGAGCGCTTCGAGCGCGGCGGTTCCGTCGCCCACCGAGGCGATGATCTCGAGCTCGGGCCAGAGCTTGTGGAGCTTCCCCTCCAGCTGGGTGCGCAGGATCGGCTCGTCTTCGGCAACGATGGCGGTAGGCATGGGGCGGATTCTAGCGCCCAGGCTCGGCTGTCGGTGCGGGCGGGGCAACCGGCGGGGACGGCGCGGGTTGCGGCGCCGCCGCTTCGGCGACGCGCCGGGCGCTGCGCCGCGCCATCCACCAGACAAACAGGCCGAACAGCGCAAACGGCGCGACCAGGGGCGATAGTCCCACGACCACCGTCGCGAGCACGAAGACCGCGACCACGAGCAGGAAGAAGCCCAGGGCGTAGAACACCAGCATCGCGATCGCCAAGGCCGCGGCCAGCACGACGAAGCCGACGACGGCGCCCGCCAGGCCCACCAGGATGCCCGAGGGGCCCGACAGGAAGTTGTCGTCCATCAGCACCGGCATCACGCCGATTGCGACCGCAACGACGAATCCGATCGCCACGACGCCGGCCACGGCGAGCAGGCCGAGATACAGGTAGTAAAGCGCCTTGCGCCACACGCGCTCGATCCGCACCATCACGTCCCAGGTGCGCGCCCAGAAGCCCGTCCTGGGAGGCGCGGGCGGCGCAGCCGCCATCGCCGGCGCGGGGGCAAACGCACCCGCAGACTGCATCGTGGCGCTGCTCGGTGCCGCCGCCGCCGCGGCTCCCGCACCCGAGCGCGTGCCATCGGCCGGTACCTCGATGGTGGCGACCACGCCCTTCGGGACATTGCCCTCGAGCGAGAAGCGCGCCGCATCGCCGTAGAGCGCGGCGAGGCGCTCACGAATGTTGGCGAGGCCCACGCCGGCGCCCACGGTCTCGCCGAAGCCGCGTCCGGTATCGGCCACCACGAGCCTGAGCCGTCCGCCGTCGAGCGCCGCCGTGATGTGCACGGCACCGCCCTCGCGCTGCGGCTCGAGGCCGTGCTTGATGGCGTTCTCGACCAGCGACGGCAGCATCAGCGGCGGGAACGGCAGCCCCATCAGGTCCTCCGGCACAGCGATGTCGAACGCGAGCCGCGTGCCCATGCGCATCTGCAGTATCGAGAGATAGGCGCGCACCAGTTCCACTTCCTGGCCCACGGTCGAGACCGACTCGCGCATCTTCGGAAGCGCATTGCGCAGGTACTGGATCAGGTGGCCGGTCATCTCGCTGGCTTTCGCCGGGTCCACCTCGGTGAGCGCCTGGACGCTCGCCAGCGTGTTGTAGAGGAAGTGCGGCTCCACCTGCGCCTGCAGCGCGGCGAGCTTGGCTTCCGTGACCTGCTGGCCCATGCGGTGGTATTCGGCTTCCTTGCGCTTGGCATCGGCCACGCGCAGCGACGCCCTCGAGCGGTCGGAAAAGAACTTGGTGACGATCGCGAGGATGAAGAGCGGCAGCAGGATGAGGATCAACCCCGCCCCGATGCCGATGCGATACATGTCGCCGGTGACGTCGCGACGGATGCGGGTTACCACCTCGGGGGGCAACGCAGGTGACACGACCTCGGGCGGGGCCGGTGGATCGATCCTGCCGGCATCGCCCGCGGGCACACTCGGCGGCTCCGGCGGCTCCGGCGGCGTCGCGGCGTCGATCTCGATGTCCACCATCGGTTTGCCATTTTTCTTCGGGCCGATGACGATGCGCCGCCCCACGCCGTCGCCGATCGCTTTGGCGGCTTCGCGCTCGGCCGCTTCGGCGGCCTTGAGTGTCTCCTCGAGCTGCCTGCGCAGCTCCGTTTCCTCGGGCTGGGTGCCCTTGAGCGCGCGCTCGGTTTCGCGGCGCAAGTTGGCGATCGCCTCACGCGCCGTTCGGGTAGCCGCGCGCGCGGACTTCAGAGCCTCGCGCTTGGTGCGCATCGCCTCGGTGCCAGCTTCGCGCAGCTCGCTGCGCGCTTCCTCCAGGCCCCGCAGGGCGTCTTCGAGCTCGGCGCGCTGCTCGGGATCCGTGGTCCGCTCGAGCAGCCCTCGGACCACGCCGCGGCCGACGTTGATGGCGTTCTCGGCGAACGTATTGTGGACCTCGCGCTTGATGGCGCGCGACTCCTCGGCGGGCCGGCTGTCATCGTTGTATCGAATGATGTGATAGGGCGTAACGAAGACGGCGAGCGCGCCGAAAGTGGCGAGACCGGCGAAGAGCAGCCCCCACCAGGGCGTGCGGTGAATGATGTCGGCGACGGATTTCATGGGAAGAGTTTGGGGGTATGCGCACCCCGATTCCAGCCGGGGGCGGCCGAAGTGCAGAGGATCGGGGTTGAAACGCCGAAATGGGATCCCCGACGGCCCGGGGATGACCCGCCACGAAGCAGCCGGCGGGTCACATCTGCTTGAAGAGGTGCGTGAAGGCCCGGGAGACGATGACGGTCTCGCGGCTATCCTTGAGGGCGATCTCGGCCTGGTCCTTGAGGCCGCGCTTCACCGAGGCGATCTGGTCCACGTTCACGATGGTGGCGCGGTGGACCTGCCAGAACTTGGCCGGATCGAGCTCGTCGAGGAGCTCCCTGATGGGCTTGCGGATGAGGGCCTCGGACTCGCAGGTCACCACCCGGGTGTATTTCTCGTCGGACTGGAAGAAGAGCACCTCTTCGACCGGGATCAGGCGCACGTTGCTTCCCACCGAGGCCTTGATCCAGCGGAGGTGCTCGACCGGTTTGCCGGCGAGACGCCCGGCGAGATGCTCGACCAGCGCGTCGAGGGACGGCGGTCGGTTGCCGAGGCGCTCCTTGAGCCGCGCCACGCTCACCTCGAGGCGCTCCTCGTTGAAGGGCTTCAGGACGTAGTCGAGGGCGCCGCGCTCGAAAGCCTCCACCGCGTGCTCGTCGTAGGCGGTCACGAACACCACGTGGGCGCGCCCGGCGATCGCGCGGGCGGCCTCGAGGCCGTTGACCCCGGGCATGTGGATGTCGAGGAAGAACAGCTGCGGCCGGTACTGCGCCAACACGTGCTCGATGTCGCGCCCGTTCTCCATCTCGTGGACGATCTCGAGTTCGGGCCAGAGGCGCGCCAGGCGCGTTCGCAGCATCGCGCGCAGCAACGGCTCGTCGTCGGCAACGACGGCTGACACCCGGTCACGGTCGGCAATGCTGGTGCTCATCCGGCGGCGGCGGGTACCTCGATGGAGGCGACGACGCCATGGGGCGCATTCTCCTCCAGAACCAGCTTGGCCGACGAGCCGTAGAGCGCCTTCAAACGCTCGCGAATATTGGTGAGCCCGACGCCGCCGCCCTTCTTGGTGACCACGCCCTCGCCGGTATCGGCCACCGAGACCTTGAGCCGGCCGCCCGCCTCCTGCGCCCGGATGGTGATGGTGCCCGCGTCGCAACACGGATCCACGCCGTGCTTGATGGCGTTCTCGACCAGCGAGATCAGCATCATCGGCGGGAACGCGCGCGCCTTGAGGGATTCGGGGACTTCGATCGCGAATCCGAGGCGCGAGCCCATGCGAACCCGATGGATCTCGAGGAAAGCGCGCGCCATGTCGAGCTCGCGCCCGAGACTGGTCGCGCCCTCGCGCATCTGGGGGAGCGCCGCGCGCAGGTACTGGATCAGACTTTCGAGCACGCGCGAGGCGGATCCGGGGTCGGTCTCGACCAGGTGCTGCACGTTGGCGAGCGTGTTGAACAGGAAATGCGGCTCGACCTGCGCCTGCATCAGTTGCAGGCGCGCCTGGAGGATGTTCTTCTCGAGCTGGTGGCGCTCGGCCTCGGCGCGCAGGATCCGCGCCTGGTCGCGCGCGTGCTTCTCGCGCAGCATCATCGCCGCCACCACCACGCAGCCGAAGCCGATGCCCAGCCCCATGCTGATGGCCACCCCGGCGAGGCGCTCGGTGAACATCTGGTTCACGTCGCGGCCCTTCACGACGCCCGCGAGAATAGTGCCGAGCACCGAGCCCACGACCACGGCGAAGACCTGCATCGCCTCGCGTGGCAGCCGGTCCTGGCGCACGTTCCCCGCCACGGTGAAGAGCAGCATGCTGGTGAAC
>JANNKG010000503.1:0-4235 GCA_031396185.1 Burkholderiales bacterium
GGAGCACCACCGTATTGGCGGTCTGTGCGGCCACGCCGCCCGAGGCGCGCCTCGAGAGCCAGCGCATGTCGCAGTCGCTCGACGAGATGGTCGAGCGTCGCCGCGAGTTCCTCACGGCGTACCAAAATGCCGACTACGCGCGCCGCTACACCGACTTCGTGCAGAAGGTGCGCGATGCGGAAGCCGCGCGGGTGCCGGGCTCCACGCAACTGACCTCGATGGTCGCGCGCTACTTCTTCAAGCTCATGGCCTACAAGGACGAGTACGAGGTTGCGCGCCTCTACACCGACACCGGGTTTCGCGAGCGCGTGGCCGCCCAGTTCGAAGGCGACTACAAGTTGAATCTGCACCTCGCGCCTCCGCTGTGGGCCAAGACCGATGCTGTGACTGGCGAGCCGCGCAAGCGGATGTTCGGCCCTTGGATGCTCGGCGCGATGGGCATGCTCGCGAAGTTGAAGGGGCTTCGCGGCACCCCGCTCGATATCTTCGGCTACAGCGCCGAGCGCCGCACCGAGCGCGCGCTGGTTACGGAGTACACGGCAGTGGTCGAGGAGCTGCTCACGGGGCTCGACTCGGCGCGCATCGGCCTAGCCGCAGAGATCGCCGCGATTCCGGAGTTCATCCGCGGCTACGGCCACGTGAAGGACCGCCACCTCAAGGATGCCAAGGCGCGCGAGGCGGACCTCCTCGGACAATGGCGCAACCCCGATCGCGCGACCAAAGTGCGCATCCCGATCCGCGCGGCCGCGTGAACGAAAGGGTTCCGATGAAGTGCAGATCGGTTGTGTTCCTGCTGTTCTCACTGGCCCTTTGCGCCTGCGAGACAGCCCGCCTGCCCGGTGCAGCGGGACGCGGCGACTTGAGAGCCGAGATTCCGCAGACGCCGCCCGCAAGCGGGCGCGCGACGTGTCAAAAGGGCGGCTGCTCAGGCCAGTTGTGCTCGGATGGCTCTGGCGTCATGTCCACCTGCGAATGGCGTTCGGAGTACGCGTGTTACGCAAGCGCAAAGTGCGAGCGGCAAGCGAGCGGAACGTGCGGCTGGACCATGACCCCGCAACTCCAGAGTTGCCTTCAGAACCCGCCCGCTCGGTAGGGGAGGGAGAAGGGCGTCAGCGCTGCAGGTGTCCGGAGAAGCGCAGCGAGTAGCCGGCCGCGGTGATCGACAGCGTGCCGGGGGCGCCGAAGGGCAGGGTGACCTTGCGCGCGATGTGGCCGAACGGGAGATCGGTCAGCACGGGGACCGGGACGATCTGCCGCAGCGTCTCCACCACCTCTTCCATCGAGTAGGGGTAGCGCGACGCGTTCGTGGGTTTGCAGTCGGCAAAGTCACCGAGCACGATGGCGCGTTGCCGTGCCAGCACGCCGGCGTGGTGCAGCTGCATGAAGAGGCGCTCCACCGCGTAGGGCTCTTCGGCGATCTCCTCCACATAGAGGATGCCGCCGTCGATCGACGGAAAGTACGGCGTGCCCGCGAGGTGCGCGATGAGGGAGAGGTTGCCGCCCCAGAGCAGCCCGTCGATGCGGCGCGGATCGTAGCCGTGGTCGCAGGCGATGTCGTCGATGCGGTGGCTGTCACGGCTCACCGCCATCCAGAAATGCTGCTCGGCGAAGGTATCGGGCTCGCTGCGGCCGAAATCCACCCCGAGCATCGGCCCGTGATAGGTCACGAGGTTGGCGCATGCGTAGGCCGCCATGTTGAAGGCGGTAAAGTCGCTGAAGCCGACGAATGCCTTCCCGCTTGCCGCCACGCGAGCCCAGTCGATGCGCGAGAGCAGCCGTGTCAGTCCATAGCCGCCGCGCGCGGCCATCACCAGGTCGATCGCGGGATCGTCCACCAACGCATGGAATCCGGCCAGGCGTTCGTCGTCGGTTCCGGCGAAGTAGCGCCACTCGCAGGCGGTCTCCCCGGGGACCACGACTCGGTGGCCGAGCTCCTCCAGATATGCGATTCCGGCGGCGAGGGAGGCGGGTTCGACGCGACCGGAGGGCGCACAAATGCCGACCGTCGCGGGTTCGGGCACGGCGCGTGGCAAACGCGGCGCGCGCGCCTGCGCGACCGAATTGCGCTCAGCCGCCACGACGGTGCACTTCCTCGAACGCAATCAAATTTCCGTCGGGATCGCGTACCACGAACCAGCGCGTCCCCCAATGGGTCGCCTCGGGCTCGGTCACCACGTGCTCGCCCTTGGGTATCCGGCTGAAGCGCGCGTCGACGTCGTGGATATCGAGGTGGACATTGGGCTTGAGCGCCTCGCCCGCGCTGCCGGGCGCAGGGCGCTGCGCAATCACGACCTTCACGCCGCCGCCTGAAAGAATGGCGCCGCGATCCTGCCCATTCCCGCCCCAGGTGTCGGTCACCGACCAGCCGAGCACATCCCGGTAAAAACCGAGGGAGGCATCGAAGTCCTCGGCGCTGATGAAAAGGTGGTGGAAGCGGTCGATCACGGCCGCGGCCTCGCGTTCTCGGACTCCTGCGCGGCGACCACGGTGAGTGAGGTCATGTTGATGATGCGGCGCACGGTAGCCGTGGGCGTGAGGATCTGCACCGGCTTCGCGGCGCCTAGCAGGATCGGGCCGACGGTGATGCCCGCGCCACCGACCACTTTCAGCAGGTTGAACGAGATATTCGCCGCGTCGAGGGTCGGCATGATGAGCAGGTTGGCCTCGCCCTTCAGCCGCGAGTTGGGAAACGCGACACTGCGGACGTCCTCGGACAGGGCGGCGTCGCCGTGCATTTCGCCCTCGACCTCGATGTCGGGCCTCTGGCTGCGGATCATCTCGAGCGCCGCGCGCATCTTGGCGGCCGACGGCGCCTTGCTGGTGCCGAAGCTCGAATGCGAGACCAGCGCAACCTTCGGCGCGAGGCCGAAGCGGCGGACTTCCTCCGATGCGAGGATGGTCATCTCCAGGATCTGCTCGGGGGTGGGGTTCTCGTTCACGTAGGTGTCGGCGATGAACACGGTGCGCTTCGGAAGCATCAGCAGGTTCATGGCGTAATAGTTGTGCACACCCTCGCGCTTGCCGATCACCTGGTCGATGTAGTTCAGGTGAAGGTCGTGCGTGCCGAAGGTGCCGCAGATCATCCCGTCCGCGTCGCCCTTGTGGATCAACATCGCGCCGATGAGCGTGTGGCGGCGGCGCATCTCGACCTCTGCATAGGCCGTCGAGACGCCGCGCCGCTCGGTGAGCTGGTGGTACGTGCGCCAGTAGTCCTTGAAGCGCGGATCGCCGTCGGGGTTGACCACTTCGAAATGCACCCCCGGCTTCATGCGCAGCCCGAAGCGCTCGATGCGCCGCTCCAGGACCGCGGGGCGCCCGACCAGGATCGGCTTGGCGAGCCCCTCGTCCACCACCACTTGCGTCGCGCGCAGCACGCGCTCGTCCTCGCCCTCGGCGAACACGATGCGCCGCGGCGACTGCTTGGCCGCGGTGAAGATGGGCTTCATGATGAGGCCCGAGTGGTAGACGAACTCGTTCAGTCTCTGGATGTAGGCGGGGAAATCCTTGATCGGGTCGGTCGCCACGCCGCTGTCCATCGCCGCTTTCGCCACGGCCGGCGCGATCTTCACGATCAGGCGTGGGTCGAACGGGAAGGGGATGAGGTAGTCGGGGCCGAAGCTGCGCCGGTCGCCACCGTAGGCGAGCGCCACCAGGTCGGACTGCTCGGCATGCGCGAGGTCTGCGATGGCGTGCACCGCGGCGAGCTTCATCGGCTCGTTGATGGTGGTCGCACCCACGTCGAGCGCGCCGCGGAAGATGAACGGAAAGCAGAGGACGTTGTTCACCTGGTTGGGATAGTCGGAGCGGCCGGTCGCGATGACCGCGTCGCTGCGCACTTCCTTGATCTCTTCGGGGAGGATCTCGGGCGTCGGGTTGGCGAGCGCGAGGATCAGCGGCTGCGGCCCCATCTTCGCGACCATCTCTTTCTTGAGGACACCGCCCGCGGAGAGCCCGAGGAACACGTCGGCTCCCTCGATCACTTCGGCGAGCTTGCGCGCATCGGTCTTGCGCGCATACCGTGCCTTGTTGTCGTCCATCTCCTCCTTGCGGCCCTGGAAGACGACGCCCTTGATGTCGGTGACCCAGATGTTTTCCATCTTCATGCCGAGCGCCACCAGCATGTCGAGGCAGGCCAGCGCCGCCGCCCCCGCGCCCGAAACCACCAGCTTCACCTTCGCGATGTCCTTGCCGACCACGCGCATGCCGTTCAGTACCGCGGCACTGGCGATGATCGC
>JANNKG010000504.1:0-7687 GCA_031396185.1 Burkholderiales bacterium
GGTGCTGGATCTCTTCGAGAGCCAGGACGTGATCGCCGTGAATTCGCGCAGGGCGGCGCGCTTCGTCCAGGCGGCGGCGGCACTTGCGCACCACCCCCGCGTGCGCGACTTCCGCCACCTGGGGATGATCTGGGCGTTCGAGGTTCCCGGGGGCGGAGCGGACTTCGCCGCGCGCGCCTTCGAGCTCGCGCTCGCGCGCGGCGTGTTGTTGCGGCCGATCGGCAAGACGGTCTACTTCATGCCGCCTTACATCATCGGCGATGAGGAGTTCGCGCTGCTGGTGGCAACGGGCATCGCGCTGGCCGAGGAGTTGAGCGAAGCATGATCCGCAGCCTCCTGGCGGTCGCTACCGCGGCGCTTGCGATCGCGATCCCGGTCCAGGCAAAGGATTTGCCCGCGCCGGTGCGCGCGGCGCTCTTGCGGGCCAACGTGCCGGCAAGCGCGGCAAGCGTGGTAGTCGAACCCGTCGCCGACGGCCCGGTGCTGGTCTCCCACGAAGCCCGCGCGGCCGTAAATCCCGCCTCGGTGATGAAGCTCGTCACCGCTTTCGCCACCCTCGACCTGCTCGGCCCGGCCTTTACGTTTCGCACCGATTTCCTCCTCGACGGCACGCTCGCCGGCGGAGTGCTCGAGGGCAACCTGGTGATTCGCGGCGGGGGCGACCCCAAGCTCACCTACGACAACCTGTGGCGCATCGCACACCAGATGCGATCGCGAGGCTTGCGCGAGATCCGCGGCGACGTGGTCATCGACCGCGCCTACTTTGCGCCGCTGGCGCATGACCCCGCGCGTTTCGACAATGAGCCGCGGCGCGCCTACAACGTGGGCGTCGACGCCCTGCTGGTGAACTTCCAGGCGGTGAACTTCACGGTGATCCCCGAGGGCGATGCGGCGAGGGTCTCGGCGGAACCGGATTTTCCCAACGTGCAGGTGGTGAGCCGCCTGGCCGTCACCCGCGAGCCGTGCGGCGACTGGAAACGCAACATCAAGGTCAGCTTCGACGAGGCCGGCCTGATCGCCACCATCGTCTTCAGCGGCACCTACGCCGCCGCGTGCGGCGAACGATCGTGGGCGCTGTCGGTGCTCGACGCGCCGCGCTTCACCGAGGCCGCTTTCCGTTGGCTGTGGAGCGAAACCGGGGGCGTCCTGCGCGGAAAAGTGCGCGCCGGCAGCGTTCCCGCGACAGCGACGCATTTCTACCGCCATGAATCCGAGCCGCTCGCCAGCCTGGTGCGGGACATGAACAAGTTCTCCAACAACGTGATGGCGCGGCACCTGTTCCTCGCCCTCTCGGCCGAGCGCGGCGGCCCGGGAGAGGGCCAGGCGAGCGAGCGCATCGTGCGCGAATGGCTGAAAGCGCGCGCCATCGAGGCGCCGGAGCTTGCCATCGAGAACGGCTCGGGGCTGTCGCGCACCGACCGAATTTCCGCGGCCAGCGTCGCCGCCGTGCTACGCAGCGCCTGGGCGAGCCCGCTCATGCCCGAGGTCGCGGCGTCGCTGCCGGTGTACGCGGTGGACGGAACCCTCAAGAGCCGGCGCGGCGCGCCCGCTGGGCAAGCGCACCTGAAGGGCGGTACGCTCACCGGCGTCCAAAGCGTGGCAGGCTACGTGCTCGATTCCCGCGGCCGCCGCTGGATCGTGGTGATGATCGTGAACCATCCGAACGCAAATTCGGCGCAGCCCGCGATCGACGCGCTCGTCGAATGGGTCTACCGGCTGCCCGGCAAGGCAGACGCCCGCTGATCGAGATCAACGTGGAAACCCACGAGGTCGCGAACCAGGTCCACCCGCTGGAAGGCTACGACGCCTACGGCACCGACCCGTGGTTGCTCGCCGCAACGCGCCGCGCCGGGGTGGAATGGGTCGATGCCGCGGCCCGCGGCCTCGGGGTCTACGTGGGCTCGCCGGAGGCGCACCACCACGCGACGCTTGCCAATCGATACACGCCGGAGCTCAAGACCCACGACCGCACCGGCTTTCGCATCGACGCGGTTGAATACCACCCGTCCTATCACGTGCTGATGGGCCGGGCATTCGGGGCCGGCCTGCACTCGCTCGCGTGGAAGCGCGAAGCGGGCGGTTTTGCCGCGCGCGCGGTGCTCTTCTACCTGTGGAACCAACTCGAGCAGGGCAGCGCGTGCCCGGTGACGATGACGTTCGCCTCGGTGCCGATGCTCGGGCACGCACCCGAGATCGCGCGCACCTGGCGCTCGAAAATCCTCGCTGACGCGTACGACCCGCGCGCGGCTCCGGTCTCGCAGAAGGCCGCGGCCACCATCGGCATGGCGATGACCGAGAAGCAGGGCGGCTCGGACCTGCGAGCGACCCAGACCGCGGGGCGTCGCGACGGCTCGGCATGGCGCCTCACCGGCCACAAGTGGTTCTGCTCGGCACCCATGAGCGACGCGTTCTTCACCCTGGCGCGGCTGCCCGACGGGGTGAGCTGCTTCTTCGTGCCCCGCTCGCTGCCCAACGGGCAGCGCAACACGTTCCTGATCCAGCGCCTAAAGGAGAAAGTCGGCAACCGCTCCAACGCATCGGCCGAGATCGAGTACCGCGACACCACGGCGTGGCTGGTGGGCGAGCCCGGGCGCGGCATCGCCACCCTGATCGGCATGGCCCATCACACTCGCTTCGACATCGTGGTCGGCGTGGCCGGAATGATGCGCGCGGCACTGAACCAGGCGTTGCACCACACGCGGCACCGCTCGGCGTTCGGCAAGCGCCTTGACGAGCACCCGCTGATGTCCAACGTGCTCGCCGACCTCGCCCTCGAAACTGAAGCGGCGCTGCTCCTCGCATTTCGGTTGGCCGAAGCCTTCGACCGCTCGAAGGCCGATGCCGGCGAACGCGAGCTGGAGCGCGTACTGACCCCCGTCGCCAAGTACTGGCTCTGCAAGCGCATGGCCCCGGTCGCCGCCGAAGCCATGGAGTGCATCGGGGGAAACGGCTACGCCGATGACGGGCCGCTGGGGCGCCTGTATCGCGAGGCGCCGCTCAACGGCATCTGGGAGGGAAGCGCCAACGTCATCTGCCTGGACGTGTTGCGCGCGCTCGAACGGTCTCCCGAAACGCTGGAAGCGCTGGTGCGCGAAGTGGCCTGCGCGCACGACCCTCGGCTCGACGCCCGCGTTGAAAGCGTGCGCGGGATTCTCGCCCATCCGATTACGGCGGAAGCAAGCGCCCGCAGGGTGCTCGAGTCGCTCGCGGTGTGCGTGCAGGGCTCGCTCATGAAGCGCCACGCCCACGCGAGCGCAGCCGAGGCGTTTTGCGCTTCCCGCGTCGGCTCGCCAGAGGCAGGCCGCGCATTCGGCACGCTCGACCTCGATCCGGCCAGCCTCGACGCGCTGGTTGCGCGCGCGCGGCTCGGGGGCTGATGGTCGAGACGGGTTCTCAGCGGCGCACTACCTGCGTGCTCGCGTCCACCGGTTCACGCAGAAGAGCGCAAGCAGGGCCGCCGCGATCGCCGCCCCGAATGACATCGCGACGCCCAGGGGAACGAGCGTTGCAGCGACTACGAGGAAGAATGCAGTGAACCCGGATAACCCCACGACGAATCCCCGAATCAGGCGTGCGAGCGCCCCGGGGCCGTAAAGCGCGAGCGTGAAGGGCGGCATGATCGAGCCCGTGATCGGCAGCGACAACAGGATGCCGCTCGCCATTGGGCCGAATAGCGGCGCGCTCCAGAGAATCAGTCCCGCGAGCGCGAACGCCGCCACCAGCCGCAGCCGCAGCTCCATCGCCGGGATCGACGGGCGCGCCGGCTCGCCGCGATCGCGCGGCAACCACCGCCACGCCGCAGCGAGCGCACCCGCTGCCAGCAGGAAGGCGAGACCCAATGTGAGCGGCAGGAGGGCGACCATCAAAGCGGCCAGCGCGAACGCACCCCATCCCGCTGCGAGTGCCGCCACCCAGCCACGACGCTGGCCGACGTGGGCGAGCGCCATCAAATGCGCGCCCTGGCCGAGCACCGCGCCCAGCGTGAAGAGTGCGGACTTGGCCGCGAATGCCGTCCCCAGGTCGAGTGCGAGGAAGAGGGTGATCGGCCCGCCGATCAACGGCAGCCCGCCGAGGTATCCGGACACCGAGTGGCCCCAGCGCCGTCCCGCGAGGCTCGCGAGCCAAACCGCGGCCGGCACCAGCGCGAGCCGCAGCCACATCTCCGCCGTCACTTGCCGCGGTTCCCGCCCGCCACCATCGGGTAGACGTACAGCCGGCATTCGAGCGCTCCGTTGTAGAGCACGGTCTTGCGCGCGGGCTTCAGTCGAATGAGCTTCGGCAGTTCGGTGTCGCCGGAGAAGATGAATGCGGTCCAGCCTTCGAATTTCTGCTTGAGGGCATTTCCCAGCTCGGGATAGAACAGCGCGAGCTTCTCCTTCTCGCCGAGGCGCACGCCATACGGCGGGTTGGTCACCAGCATTCCGTTGGGCGCGGGCGCCGAGAGCTCGAGCAGGTTCACCTGCTTCAACTTCACCACCTCCTCCAGGCCCGCCTCGCGCAGGTTGAGCACCGCATGGCCCAGCGAGCGGCCATAAAGGTCGGAGCCGAAGATCGGCAGGGGCTGCGGCGGCCGTTCGCTCTTTTTCGCGTTGGCGAGAAGGCGATCCCAGGTTGCCTCGTTGAAGCGCGCGAGCTTCGCGAATGCGAATTCGCGCTCACGCCCCGCCGCTCGGCCGAGAGTGATCTCGGCGGCTTCCGACAGGAAAGTGCCCCCGCCGCACATCGGATCGAGGAGTGCCACGCCGGGCTTCCAGCCGGCGAGCCGCAGGATTCCCGCCGCGAGGTTCTTCTTGAGCGGCGCCTCGCCGACGTGGTCGCGCCGCCCGCGTTTGAAGAGCGACTCGCCGCTGGTATCCACGTACAGCGTGCACACCTTCTCGTCGAGGAAGACGTGCACGCGCAGGTCGGGCTCGCGCGCCGCCACCGACGGGCGCCGGCCCACCGCGCCGCGGAACTGGTCGGCGATCGCGTCCTTCACCCTCAGCGTGATGAAGTCGAGGCTCTTCACCGGGCTGCGATGCGCATTGGTGTCGACCTTGAAGGTGCGATCGGCGTTGAAGTAGTGGCTCCAGCTCACGGCGGCCGCGCCCTGGTAGATGTCGTCCTCGCCCTTGTAGGCAAACTGTGCGACGCGCCACAGGATGCGGCTCGCGATACGCGAGTGCAGGTTGGTGATGTAGACGAGGTCGAAGGGCCCGCAGAACGAAACCCCCGCCTCCGCCGCCTTCGCCTCGGCCGCGCCCAGCTCGGCGAGCTCCTCGGCCAGCGCCGGGGCAAGGCCGCGCGGGCAAGGTGCGAAGAAGCGATGGGTGGAATTGTCCTGCTTGACCAGGATGCGGGGCGCGGGAGCGCTCATCTCAGAAGGGCTTGACGACGACCAGGACCACGATCGGGACCAACAGCAGGACCGGCGCCTCGTTCAGCCATCGGTAGAAGACGTGCGAATGGCGGTTGGCATCGCGGGCGAAGGCGCGCATCAGGGCGCCGAGCCACTCGTGGTACGCGACCAGCGCCACGACGAAAGCGAGTTTCGCGTACAACCAGTTTCCGCCGATCCCGAAGCCGAGCCACATCCAGGCGCCCGAGGCGATCGTAAGTCCCATGGCAGGGCCCATAATGCCTCTGTAGAGCTTGCGCTCCATCACCTTGAAGCGCTCCCGCGAGACAGCGTCCTCGGCTTGGGCGTGATAGACGAACAGCCGCGGGAGATAAAACAACCCCGCGAACCAGGCGATGACGAAAACGATGTGCAGCGCTTTGACCCACAACATGGACGTTCATATTACGTGATGTTCCAACGACTTACTGCAGCCTCGGCGGCACTTCTGGTGTTCGGGTGGATGTCCGTGCACGCGCTGGGCGCGCCGCTCGTCAAGACCGAGCACGTCGAGGCCGAGCTGGTGAGCGACAAGGCCGCCGCGCAGCCGGGCAAGCCGGTCACCGTGGGGCTCAAGCTGCGCATGGCCGAGCACTGGCACACCTATTGGAAGAATCCCGGCGATTCGGGCCTGCCCACCCGCATCCAGTGGGTGCTGCCCGAGGGTTGGAAGGCGGGCGAGATCCAGTGGCCGTATCCCAAGCCGCTGCCGGTGGGCCCGCTGATGAACTACGGCTACGAAGACGAGGTGGTGCTGCTCACCGAGCTCACGCCGCCGGCTTCGGCCACGCCCGGCACCTATCCGCTGAAAGCAAAAGCCGAGTGGCTGGTCTGCAAGGACGTGTGCATCCCCGAGAAGGGCGAGCTCGACCTCGCGATGCCGGTGGCCGCGGGCGAAGCCGCGCCCAACCGTCGCTTCGAGGCGCACATCGAGCGCGCACGCAACATGTTGCCTGCCGCGGCCCCGGGCTGGAAGTTCGATTCCGCCATCCGGGGCAACAAGCTGGTAGTAAGCATGGTCCCGCCGCCGGGCGCGAAGGTGCCCGCGGGCATCGCATTCTTCCCTGAGCGTGAGCAGTTGATCGAACCCGCGGCTGCGCAGAAAGTCACGCGCCACGGTAGCGCCGTGCATATCGAGATGAGGCTCGCCGATCCGGCGCCCAGCGGCCTGATGGAAGTCAAGGGCGTCGCGGTCGCCGAGGGCGGCTGGCCCGGCATCGCGCGCAAGGCGATTGAAGTGCACGCCCCGGTCTCGGCCAGCCTCGCCGCGGCGCCGGCGGGCGCCAGCGGATCGGGCTCGGGCAGCGCCGACGGCGTCGGCGGCAGTGCACTCACGGCTCTCGTCTTCGCCTTCATCGGCGGCATCCTCCTGAACCTGATGCCGTGCGTCTTCCCGATTCTCGGCATCAAGGTAATGGGCTTCGTCAAGCATGCCCACGGAGATGCGCGAGCGATGCGGCTGCAAGGGTGGGTATTCGCCGCCGGCGTGGTGCTCTCGTTCGTGGCGCTCGCGGGCGTCATGCTCGCATTGCGCGCGGGCGGAACCCAACTCGGCTGGGGATTCCAGCTGCAATCGCCGGTCGTGGTGACGCTTCTCGCGGCGCTCTTCTTCGTGCTGGCGCTCAACCTCTCCGGCGTCTTCGAATGGGGTGCCTTCGCACAATCGATGACGTCGAACCTGAGCGCGCGTGGACGCTATGCCGACGCCTTTCTCGCGGGCGTGCTGGCGTCCGTGGTCGCCACCCCGTGCACCGCGCCCTTCATGGGGGCGGCGGTCGGCTTCACGCTCACGCAATCCACCGGGCTTGCGCTCGCGGTGTTCGCGATGCTGGGCGTGGGCATGGCGCTGCCGGTCCTGCTGCTCGCGCTTTTTCCGGCGCTTCTCAAGCGCCTGCCGCGTCCGGGCGCGTGGATGGAAACCTTCAAGCAGGTGCTCGCTTTCCCGCTCTATGCGACGGTGGCGTGGCTCACGTGGGTGCTCGGTGCGCAGGCCGGCAACGACGCGATCCTGGCGCTCCTCGCCGGCCTCGTGCTGATTGCGATGGGCGCGTGGATGTACGGCCGCTGGGAGCACTCTCCCGCGCGGTGGCGCGCGGTGGTGGCCGTGATCCTCGCCGCCGCCGGTGTCCTCGTCGCCTGGCCCGGACCCGCCAACGTTGCCGGGCCGGTGGCCGCGCAGTCGGCGCGCGCGGGGGAGCTGCCCTGGCAGGAATGGTCCCCGGAGAAGGTCGCAGCGCTGCGTGGGGAGGGCAAGACCGTGTTCGTGGATTTCACCGCCGCATGGTGCGTCACCTGCCAGGTGAACAAGCG
>JANNKG010000526.1:0-3595 GCA_031396185.1 Burkholderiales bacterium
CGTTGCGCTCGCCCACGCCGGCGTGGGTCGCGCGCCATCCGAACCTGGTGGTCACGCGCACGCTCTCGAAGGCCTACGGCCTCGCCGGCCTGCGCGTGGGCTACGCGATCGCGGATCCGGCGGTGGCCGAAGTGATGAACCGCGTGCGCCAGCCGTTCAACGTGAATCACCTCGCGATGGTCGCAGCCTGTGCGGCGCTCGGCGACACCGAATTCATCGCGCGAAGCCGCGCGGTCAACGCCGCCGGGCTGGTTCAGTTGCGCGAGGGCTTCGAGCGCCTCGGCCTGGAGTCGATCCCGTCCTACGGAAATTTCATCACCGTGCGCGTGGGGGACGCCGGACGTGTGTACCAGGCGCTTCTCGCCGAAGGAGTGATCGTCCGGCCGATCGCGGGCTACGGCATGCCCGAGCACCTGCGCGTGACCGTCGGCCTGCCCGAACAGAACACGCGATTCCTCGCGGCGCTCGAACGCGCGCTCGGGAAGCGCTAGCCCGATGCGTCGCCTGAAACGCGTGGCCGTCATAGGTGTCGGCCTGATCGGCGGATCGTTCGCAATGGCGCTGCGCCGTGCGGGGGGGGTGACCTCGATCGTGGGGGTGGACCGCGACGCCGAGGCCCTCGAGCGCGCCGCCGCCCTTGGCGTCATCGACACCGCTGCCGGTTCGGTGTCGGAAGCCACCAAGGGCGCCGAGCTGGTGATGGTCGCAGTGCCGGTGCGAGCTGTCGGCCCGGTGCTGCACGACGTGGGACTGGCGCTCGACGCCCACGCGACGGTGACCGACGCCGGCAGCACCAAGGGCGACGTGGCGCGCATCGCGCGCGAGGAGCTGCGCGCACTCTTCCCCCGCTTCGTTGCCGGCCATCCGATTGCCGGGCGCGAGTCCTCTGGCGTGGACTCCGCCACCGCCGACCTCTTCAAGGGCGCGCGCGTCGTGCTCACGCCCGAGGAAGACACCGCGGCCGATGCCATCGAGGTCGTGCGCGGCTGTTGGGAGGCGGCGGGCGGGCGCGTGGCGCTCCTATCGGCCGGTGACCACGACCGCATCTTCGCCGCCGTGAGCCACCTTCCGCACCTGCTGTCGTTCGCGCTGGTGTCGGAGTTCACCTCGCGCGCCAACGCGGCCGAGCTCTTCGGCTTCGCCGCCGGGGGCTTTCGGGACTTCACCCGGATCGCCGCGAGCTCGCCCGAGATGTGGCGCGACATAGCGTTGCAGAATCGCGCGGCGCTCCTGGACGAGCTCGATCGCTACACTGCGCGACTTGCCGTGTTCCGCGAACTCGTGGACAAGGGCGACGGGCCCGGGTTGCAGCGCCTCATGGCCGAAGCGCGTGCCAGCCGCCAGGCCCTCGGGGCGCGCCGCAGCCCGTCGAGCGAGTAGCGTGAGCTCGCTCTTCCTCACACAGGCCACGCGTGCGAGCGGGCGGCTGCGCCTGCCGGGCTCCAAGAGCATTTCCAATCGAACGCTGTTGCTGGCGGCGCTCGCGCGCGGCGACACCGTGCTCGAGGGCCTGCTCGACTCCGATGACACGACCATCATGCGAGTAGCGCTCTCCGCGCTCGGCGTGCACCTCGAGACGCTGGGTTCGCCGGATCGCGTGCGGGTGCACGGTATCGGTCCCGCGGGCGGATTTCCCGTGAAGGAAGCCGAACTCTTCATGGGCAACTCCGGCACCGCGGCGCGCTCGCTGGTGGCGGTTCTGGCAATGGCCGATGGGCACTACGTGCTGAAGGGCGTGCCGCGCATGCACGAGCGTCCGATCGGCGAGCTGGTCGATGCGCTCACCTCTGCGGGCGCGCGTATCGAGTATCTGGCGACCGCCGGCTTTCCGCCGCTTTCGATCTCCCCACGGCAGCCGGGCGGTGCGAGGACGGTCCGCGTACGCGGCGACGTCTCCAGCCAGTTTGTATCGGCCTTGTTGATGGCGCTGCCCTGGGCGGGTGAAGCGATGCGCGTCGAGATCGAGGGCGAGCTGATCTCCACGCCCTACGTCGCGATGACCCTCGGTCTCATGGAGCGCTTCGGCGTGGCGGTACACAACGAGGGGATGCAGGCCTTCGACCTCCCCGCCTCTGCGGGCTATGTGTCTCCCGGGACCATAACGGTGGAGGGTGACGCGTCGTCGGCGTCGTATTTCCTCGCGGCAGGCGCACTCGGCGGCGGGCCGGTTCGCGTCGACGGCGTGGGCCGCGCGAGCGTGCAGGGCGACGTGCGTTTCGCGGACGTCCTGACGGCGATGGGCGCCAAGGTCGAGATGGGCGACGACTGGATCGAATGTTCGGGCCCCCAGGGAGTGGAACGTGGGGCGGGCCGCGCGCCGCTGGACGCCTTCGACCTGGACATGAACCTGATTCCCGACGCCGCCATGACCGCCGCGGTGCTGGCGCTCTTCACCCAAGGCGGTCCCTGCACGCTGCGCAACATCGCGAGCTGGCGGGTGAAGGAGACCGACCGGATCGCGGCGATGGCGACCGAGCTGCGCAAGTTTGGCGCGCGCATCCAGGAGGGCGCCAACTTCCTGCGCGTGTTCCCGCCGGTGGAATTCCTGGCGCCTCGCACCTCCACCGTCGCGCCGGTCTCCATCGATACCTATGAAGACCACCGCATGGCGATGTGCTTCTCGCTCGCCTCCTTCGGCCCGCGGCCGGTGAAGATCAACGACCCGGAATGTGTCTCGAAGACTTTTCCCGGCTATTTCGCCGCGTTCGAGCAACTGGTTTCTTGACTGCCCTGGTGTCCCCAGTGATTGCGATCGACGGGCCGTCGGCCTCGGGCAAGGGGACCGTGGCCGCCCGGGTGGCGGCGGCCCTGGGCTTCCATTATCTCGATAGCGGCGCCCTGTACCGGCTGGTTGCGCTCGAAGCGCTGCGTTCGGGGGGCGACCTCGATGACGAGGCGGCGCTCGCCGGGGTGGCTCGGTCCATGGATATCGCCTTCGGCGTGGGCAGCGTGCGCCTGGGAGGTGAGGAGGTGGGGGCCGCCATGCGGGCTGAGGAAGTGGGCGCGGCCGCTTCCCGGGTGGCGGCGCAGCCCGCCGTGCGCCAGGCGCTCCTCGCCCGCCAGAGGGGCTTCAGGCGCCCTCCAGGCCTCGTGGCGGACGGCCGCGACATGGGCTCGATCGTGTTCCCGGATGCCCCGCTCAAGGTCTACTTGACAGCGGCTGTGGAGACCCGTGCCCAGCGGCGCTATAAGCAGTTGATGGAAAAGGGAATGTATGCGAAAATTGAGGACGTCGTAGAGGAGCTGCGGCGGCGCGACACGCGCGACACCTCGCGCGCCGTGGCACCGCTAAAGCATTATCCCGACGCGGTTTTTCTCGACACGACCGGGCTCTCCGTCGACCAGGCGGTGGAAAAAATCCTCGGATGGTGGAGGGAGAAGTCGTAAATCCCAAAGGTGTCAGCGGGTTAGCCGCAAGGCGGCCCCGCTGGCGTTGATCAACGACGGCCACGCGGCCGTTTAACGCTGAAAGTCAGGTTTTCAATGTTGGCCCAAACCTCAACCAACCCCAACCCCGCCGCAGAAAACAGCTTCGCCGCCCTCTTCGAGGAGAGCCTTTCCCGCCAGGAAATGCGCATCGGTGAAGTGATCACCG
>JANNKG010000532.1:0-1635 GCA_031396185.1 Burkholderiales bacterium
GAGGGCGGCGTCGACCTGCTCATGGTGGAAACGATCTTCGACACGTTGAACGCCAAGGCGGCGCTGTTCGCGATCGACGAGTATTTCGAGGCGTCCGGCGTGCGCCTTCCGGTGATGATCTCCGGCACCATCACCGACGCCTCGGGCCGCACGCTGTCGGGCCAGACGGCGGAGGCCTTCTGGAATTCGGTTCGCCACGCCAAGCCGCTATCGGTGGGCTTCAACTGCGCGCTCGGCGCCAAGCAGCTGCGCCCGCACATCGAGGAGCTTGCACGCATCGCCGACGTCTACGTCTCGGCGCACCCGAACGCGGGCCTGCCCAACGCCATGGCGGAGTACGACGAAATGGCGAGCGAAACCGCGGGCTTCATCCGCGAGTGGGCCGAGAGCGGCTGGCTCAACATCACCGGCGGCTGCTGCGGCACCACGCCCGAGCACATCAAGGCGATTGCCGAGACCGTTGCGGCGTTCAAGCCGCGCATTGTCCCGAAGATCGAGCCGCAGCTGCGGCTCTCCGGGCTGGAGCCGCTCAACGTCGGCCCGGAATCGCTCTTCGTGAACGTGGGCGAGCGCGCCAACGTGACCGGATCGAAGGCCTTCGCGCGGCTGATCCTTGCGGGCGACTATCCCGAGGCCCTCTCGGTCGCGCGCCACCAGGTCGAAAACGGCGCGCAGGTGATCGACATCAACATGGACGAGGCGATGCTGGACTCGGTCGCGGCCATGACCCGGTTCCTGCTGCTGGTGGCCGCCGAGCCCGACATCTCGCGCGTGCCGATCATGATCGATAGCTCGAAATGGAGCGTGATCGAGGCGGGCCTGAAATGCGTGCAGGGCAAGTCGATCGTGAATTCCATCTCGATGAAGGCGGGCGAGGAGGAGTTCATCCACCAGGCGAGGCTCGCGCGGCGCTACGGCGCCGCGGTGGTGGTCATGGCCTTCGACGAGAAGGGCCAGGCCGACACGCTCAAGCGCAAGACCGACATCTGCGCGCGCTGCTACGAGATCCTGACCGGGCCGGCCGTGGGCTTCCCGCCCGAGGACATCATCTTCGACCCGAACATCTTCGCGGTCGCCACCGGCATCGAGGAGCACAACACCTACGGCCACGACTATATCGAGGCGCTGTCGTGGATCCACCGCCACCTTCCCTACGCGAGGACCTCGGGCGGCGTCTCCAATTTCTCGTTCTCCTTCCGTGGGAACGACCCGATACGCGAAGCCATGCACACCGCGTTCCTCTACCACGCCACCAAGGTGGGGATGACGATGGGGATCGTGAACGCCGCGCAGCTCGGCGTGTATGCCGATATCCCGAAGGAGTTGCTCGAGCGGGTGGAGGACGTGATCTTCAACCGGCGCGCCGACGCGACCGAGCGGCTGGTCGAATTCGCCGAATCCTTCAAGGGCCGGAAGAAGGACGCGGTCGAGGACCTCGCGTGGCGCAGCGGCTCGGTGGGCGAACGCCTCACGCACGCACTGGTGCGCGGCATCACGCAGCACATCGTCGAGGACACCGAGGAGGCGCGGAAACAATTCGAGCGCCCCATCCAGGTGATCGAGGGCCCGCTCATGGACGGCATGAACGTTGTGGGCGACCTGTTCGGGTCAGGCAAGATGTTCCTGCCGCAGGTG
>JANNKG010000541.1:0-5476 GCA_031396185.1 Burkholderiales bacterium
CATCGGGCTTATATCTTGGGCAGCGTGACGCCCTGCTGGCCCTGGTATTTGCCGCCCCGGTCGCGGTAGGACGTCTGCATCATCCCGCCCAATTCGTTCGCACTGGCACGCACCGTCGAGTACTTCCGCATCCCACGCAACGTGCTCACCGTGTGCCTGGGAAAGAGTACCTATGCGCGCTGCGGGATCATCGTGAACGTGACCCCGTTCGAGCCGGAGTGGGAGGGGTTCGTGACGCTCGAGTTCTCGAACACCACGCCGCTGCCGGCCAAGATCTACGCGAACGAAGGGGTCGCCCAGGTGATTTTCTTCGAGTCCGACGAGGTCTGCGAGACGTCCTACCGCGACCGGGGCGGCAAATACCAGGGCCAGCAGGGCGTCACGCTGCCCAAGATATAAGCCCGATGACAGTTGGAACCGGACTTACCCGCGTGAGGCCAAAAAAATCCACGCGAGGCGGTTTCTTTGCCCTATAATTCGCGCACTTTTTTCTGAAATGCAGGCGTAAGGGACTCTTTCTCAACGCCTTTTCCACCCTCACGATTCCCAGGAGGTGAGACTACCCCGATGGCCCGCACCGCCACCGTCAAGAAGCTTCGGCCGCAGCCGGAGTTTCCCCTCGATTCCCATCCGGAAGTCAGCCTCGACTTCACCCGCGTCAAGCAGTACCTCGCCAAACACGCCTATAAAAAGCCGGTCCTGCTGGTCGACCTCGAAATCGTGCGCGCCAAGACGCGCCGCTTCCGGGCCGCCCTGCCCAAGGTGCGGCCGCATTTCGCCGTCAAGGCGAACCCGGATCCGCGCGTCCTCAAGGTCCTCATCCAGGAAGGCGCCGGTTTCGAGATCGCCTCGATCGCCGAGCTCGACATCCTGCTGGGCCTGGGAGTGCCAGTCGCCGAGGTGTTCTATTCCAACCCGATGAAGTCGCGCGCGTTCCTCGAGTACGCGTCCGCCAAGGGCGTGGAGTGGTTCGTGGTGGACAGCGTCGAGGAGATTCGCAAGGTGCAGTCGGTCAAGGCCGACGCCAAGATGTACATGCGCATCGACGCGCCCAACATCGGCAGCGATTGGCCGCTGGCGGGCAAGTTCGGCGCGCACATGCACGACGTCCCGGATCTGATCGAGGCTGCCGTGGACTGCAAGGCTGACCTCGCAGGCGTGACCTTCCACGTGGGGTCGCAGTGCCTGAATCCCGAGAACTGGCGAGTCGGCATGGAGCGCGCGCGCAAGGTGTTTGCCTCGATGCGCGCCGTGGGCCTGAAGCCCCGGCTGCTCAACCTGGGCGGCGGCTACCCGGTGCGCCACGTGAAGCCGATCCCCTCGATGGAGACGATCGCCGAGGTGATCAACAAGGAGTTGCGCCATTTCGGGCCCGAGGTGCAGCTGATCGCCGAACCCGGCCGCTACCTGGTGTCCGACGCCGGCTATTTCATTTGCCGCGTGGTCGGCACGGCGACGCGCAACAATCAGCGCTGGATGTACTGGGACGCCGGGGTATTCGGCGGGGTGATCGAGACCACCGAGGGCCTGCGCTACAACATCTATACCGACCGCGACGGCGAGCCGGTGTCGTGGAACGTCGCCGGGCCCACTTGCGATTCGGTGGACGTGGTGATGCGGGAAGAGCTCTTCCCCGCGGACCTGCAGGAAAACGACTTCATCTTCATCAAGAACGCCGGCGCCTACACCACCGCCTACGCGAGCAACTTCAACGGGTTCCCCCTGCCCGAGGTCGCGACGATCGGCAGCTGATGGGATTCACGCCGGCCGATCCCGGTTTCGAAACTCGCACCCGCGCCAGTTTCGCGCGCCAGGGCGCGATGGCCCTCATCGGCGCGCATATGGAACTCGTCGAGCCCGGACGTGTGGAGATCGCGCTTCCCTTCCGCCCCGAGTTGTCCCAGCAGCACGGCTTCTTCCACGCCGGGATGATCGCGGCCATCGCCGACAGCGCCGGCGGCTACGCGGGTTTCACCCTGTTTCCCCTCGAGGCGGGAGTTCTGACGGTCGAGTTCAAGATCAACCTCGTCGCGGCGGCCGATGGCGAGCGGGCGATCGCCGTGGGCGAGGTGATCCGCAGCGGCCGGACGCTTACCGTATGCCGCCTCGACGCCTACGTCGACAAGGCGGGCAAGCGCACCCACTGCGCGACCGGACTGCAGACGCTCATGACCATCGTCGGGCGCGCAGGGGTCAGGGACTAGCGGCGCGCGGGTGGCACAGGACTTCTGGGCCTCGAGTGGCTTTCGCTTGCTCGGCCACCAATCCGAGGGACTGGTTCCCACCGAAGGCTGGATCGCGCGCTTCCTCGAACGCGGCGAGCTCACCCCTCCCGCCGACGCCGGGCCCCGGGAGGCTGCGATGCACCGGCGCCTCTCGGCCTACCCGCGCGCCTCCGTCGCGCCCGAAACGCTTGCCGCAATCGAAGACGGCGATGCGCGTGACAACTGGACCGAGTTCCTGCGCTTTCGCGATCGCGTGTTTGCCTTTCCCACCCTGGAGGCGTGTTATCGCGACCTCTTCTCGCGGCCCGCCGTCGACCTCGCTCCGCCCTTTGTCGATGCGCTCGCCCAGGTGATCGTGCGCGCCGCGCTGGACGGCACCGAGGATCCGTGGCTGTGCCGCGCGGGAGAGATGCTGTTTCGGCGTCAGCGCGTGTCCGCCGCCGGCGGACAGGTGCTCTCGGCCGATGCCGCCACGCTCGAGGTTTTCTCCGAGACCGGCGGCTTCGGCAATGTCGGCAGGCTGCTTCGCCAGCAGCAGACGGCGCTCCCCGAGGTCAAGATGGACGTGCTGAGCCACGAGAACGCGGCGCTTTATTTCCTGCGCGACGAGCTGCACGGCTTCGTGCTCGATCTCACGCCGTTGCGCGAGGGCGCGCGGGCGCTCGCAAGCGTGCTCGAGCGGTGGGTAGGCCGCATGGCGGGGGTGCGCGTCACGATCGAGCCGGCAGAGCGGGTCGATGATGGGCGTTGGCGCTGGCACGTCGGGCTCGACGTCGATTCGACGGCGATCCTGAACGCGCTCTATCGCGGCGAGGAGGTCGCGGAGGAAGAACTCGAGCGGCTCGTGCTCCTCTTCAGGTTGCAGTTCTCCGATCCTGCGGAGGCGCTCCCGGAGATGGCCGGGCGCCCGGTCTACCTCGGGCTTGCCTGCCGCCCGGACCGCACGCTCCGGCTTAAGCCGCAGAATCTCCTCATCAACCTGCCGCGGGCGGCTTCGAACTAGCGGGTAGAATTCACGATCATCACAAGGAGCAGTACATGAACGCCTCATCGATGCAGAACACCGGAACCTTCATGCTGGGCAACGAGATCGAGCTCCTCATGGCCGAGCGCGCGAAGCTGCTGCGAGTGGCTGGAGCCGCGGCGCAGTTCGTCGCCGTGATGGAGAGCCGCAGCCTTCCCGAAAAGGTGGCCACCGAGGCCGAGATCCTTGCCGAGAGCGTCAATGCGCTTTCCGAAGATACGCTCAAGGACGCGCTCGTCTGCATTTCAACGACCGCTGCCTGAAGGGGGCGCCATGAACCAGGACGCCTTCAACATGAGCATCCGCAAATTCCTGAAACACGTCGGCGTCCACTCCCAGCGCGAGATCGAGGCGGCGGTGGAGCGTGCGATGAAGGCGGGCACGCTGAAGGGTCACGAGAAGCTGCCGGCGAAGATGACGCTCACGCTCGGTGGCACCGATCTCTCGGTCACCTTCGACGACACCATCATGCTCGAGTGAACGACGCCGTCTCCGGCCCGCCGCAAGTCACCTACGCCGACATCGAGGCCGCTGCTGCTCGCCTCGAGGGCGTCGCCCACCGTACCCCGGTCGCGACGTCGAGCCAGTTCGACGCGCTCGCCGGATGCGAAGCCTATTTCAAGTGCGAGAACCTGCAGCGCATGGGGGCGTTCAAGTTTCGCGGCGCGTACAACGCCCTTGCGAGCCTGGAGCCTGGGGTGCGCGCGCGAGGCGTGGTGGCGTTCTCCTCGGGCAATCACGCGCAGGCCGTGGCGCTGGCGGGCCGATTGCTCGGCGTACCCGCCACCATCGTGATGCCCGCTGACGCGCCGGCCGTGAAGGTCGCGGCCACGCGCGGCTACGGCGCCGAAGTGGTTTTCTACGACCGGGCGCGTGGCGAGAGCCGCCAGAAGATCGCGCAGGAAATTGCCGCGACGAAGGGCGCGACCCTGGTGCCGCCGTTCGACCACCCGGCGGTGATCGCCGGGCAGGGCACCGCCGCCAAGGAACTCCTCGAGGACGTGGGCGCGCTCGATTACCTCTTCGTGTGTTGCGGCGGCGCAGGCCTGCTGTCAGGCTGCGCGATCGCCGCGCAGCACCTTTCACCTGGAACCAGGGTGGTCGGCGTGGAGCCGCAGGCCGGGGACGACGGGGCGCGATCCTTTCGAACCCGGAAGCTGGTGACGATCGACACGCCGCAGACCATCGCCGATGGTGCCCGCACCGAGTCCTTGGGCGCCATCACGTTCCCCCTGGTGCTGCGCTACGTGCACGACATCGTCACTGTCACCGACGCCGAGCTGGTCGAGGCGATGCGCTTCCTGTGGGAGCGCATGAAGCTCGTGGTCGAGCCCACCGGGGCGCTCGCCACGGCGGCGGTGATGAAGGGCGCCATCGACGTGCGCGACCGGCGGGTGGGCATCATTCTCTCCGGCGGCAACGTCGACCTGAAGGCGATCGCCGCACTGTTCGCGTGAACCCCCTGCCGATCCTTGGCAGCGCGATCCCCCGCCGCGACAGCCCGGTGATGCGCGCCGTGGGGGATGCGGTGTTGCGGTTCCTGGGTTGGCGCGTCGAGGGCGAAGTTCCGAACCTGCCGAAATTCGTGATCGCGGTGGCGCCCCATACTTCGAACTGGGATTTCGTGGTGGGTGCAGCGGCGATGTTCGCGCTCGACCTGCGGCTCGCCTTCATCGGCAAGCACACCCTGTTCCGCGGTCCGCTGGACCCGCTGCTTCGCTGGATGGGCGGCATCCCCATCGACCGCTCGAGCGCCCATGGCGTGGTCGCCGACTCCGTGGACGCTTTTTCGCGAATGGATCGGCGCATCCTGGTGATCGCCCCCGAAGGAACACGCACTCGGGTGGCGCACTTCAAGTCGGGATTCCTGCGAATCGCACGCGGCGCGGGCGTGCCGGTCCTGCTTGCCGCACTCGACTACGAAGCGCGTTGCGTGCGCCTCGGCCCCGCGTTCGAGCCCGGCGCGGACATCGAGGAGGAGTGCCGCAGGACCGAGGCGTTCTTCGCGCCGATACGGGGCAAGCGCACGCGCTAGGTTGGTGCGCAGCGCGGCACCGGCAGCCCTTAAGTGGCTGATTCGACGAGCCCCCGCTCACTGGCACGCCTGCTGCTAGAGGAGAAACGTCGGCTCACGCCGACGTTCTCCTCCGAGAGCGGTTTGCCCCTCCCCGAACGGGAGGGGCATTTTTTTTCAGTCCGCGTAGACCCCGGCTTTCTTGATGATCGG